>DATGJE010000382.1:0-4376 GCA_035295305.1 Candidatus Acidiferrales bacterium
CGTGCGCGCGCCACGTCGATTTCCTCCGCGCGCTCGCAAGCATCGGCCAGCACGATCACTCGTCCCGGCAATACTTCGACGAAACCCCTTATCACCGCGAAGTACTCCACATCGCTGCCCTTGCGATACGAAAGCGTCCCAACGCCAAGCTCGGAGAGCAGCGGCGCATGCCCGGGCAGGATGCCCATATACCCTTCCTTGCCGGGCAATTCGACCGACTGCACAGTCTCGTGAAGCACAAATCGCTCCGGCGTCACAATGTCGAGTTCGATGATTTCCGGTAGCATCGTTTCCTGGTTTCTGCCTCCCTTCCGCTTCCCGATTTACGCGCTGGCCGCCATCTTCTCGGCCTTTTCTCGTGCCTCTTCGATCGTCCCCACCATGTAGAACGCCTGCTCGGACAAATCGTCGTGCTTCCCTTCCACGATTTCCTTGAACCCGCGAATCGTGTCCTCCACCTTCACGTATTTTCCTTCCAATCCCGTGAATTGCGCGGCCACGAACATCGGCTGCGACATGAATTTCTGAATCTTGCGCGCGCGCGCCACGGTCAGCTTGTCTTCCTCGGGCAATTCCTCGATACCTAGAATCGCGATGATGTCCTGCAGGTCCTTATAGCGCTGCAGCGTCGATTTCACCGAGCGCGCCACGTCGTAATGCTCCTGGCCGACGATGCGCGCGTCCAGAATGCGCGAGAAGCTGGCCAGTGGATCGACAGCAGGATAAATTCCCAACTCGGAAACCTGGCGGCTCAGGTTCGTTGTCGCGTCAAGATGCGCAAACGTCGCTGCTGGCGCGGGATCCGTGTAATCGTCCGCGGGCACGTAAATCGCCTGCACCGAAGTGATCGAGCCTTTCTTCGTCGAGGTGATGCGTTCCTGCAGCTCACCAATTTCCGTGTTCAAGTTCGGCTGATAACCCACGGCTGAAGGCATGCGCCCCAGCAGAGCGGATACTTCCGAACCCGCCTGCACGAAACGGAAAATATTGTCGATGAAGAGCAGCACGTCGAGCCCTTCCGCATCGCGAAAATATTCCGCCACCGTTAATCCGGTCAGCCCGACGCGCAGGCGCGCTCCGGGCGGCTCCGTCATTTGCCCGTAAATCAGCGCGGCGCGCGACTTCTCCGAATTCCCCGGAACGATAACGCCGCCCTCGCTCATTTCCAGCCACAGGTCGTTGCCTTCGCGCGTGCGCTCGCCTACTCCGGCGAACACGGAGACGCCGCCGTGCTTCATCGCGACGTTGTGAATCAGCTCCATGATCAGCACCGTCTTGCCGACGCCCGCGCCGCCGAATAATCCGATCTTGCCGCCCTTGAGGTACGGCTCAATCAGATCAACCACCTTAATGCCCGTCTCAAACATCTCGAGTGATGTGGATTGCTGGTCAAGCGCGGGAGCCGGCCGGTGAATCGCCCAGTGCTCCTTCGCCTCCACCGGACCCAGTTTGTCCACGGGCTCGCCGAGCACATTCAGTATCCGTCCCAGTGTGCCGCGTCCCACGGGAATTGAGATTCCCGCTCCTGTGTCAACGGCCTTCATTCCGCGAACCACCCCCTCGGTCGGTTTCAACGCGACCGCGCGCACGCGTCCTTCGCCCAAATGCTGCTGCACTTCGGTGACGATGTTGAGCGGCTCCGGAACCTCGAAGCCTTCGCTCGTGATGCGCACCGCATTGTAAATCTGCGGCAGGTGGCCCTCCTCGAATTGCACGTCCACCACCGGCCCGATCACCTGCACTACGTGCCCAACGTGTCCGCCCTTTTTCTCTGCTGCCTTTGAATCCTCTGCCATCGGAAAGCTCCCTTGCCTATGAGGACGCCGCGAAAGCGGCGCCGCTTACGATTTCAATAATTTCCTTGGTGATGCTGGCCTGGCGAATTCGGTTCATGTCCAGCGTCAATTCCGTAATCAACTCTCCTGCGTTTGTCGTCGCCGCGTCCATGGCCGTCATGCGCGCCGCATGCTCCGCGGCGGCTGATTCGAGCAGGATGCGAAAAATTTCCGTCTCCAGATAACGCGGAACCAAATGCGCGAAAATCTCCTCCGGAGGTTCCTCGTAAATGTAATCCACCGTTTCCAGTAATTCCGCGGACTCCTTCTTCGTTTCTGAGTCCCTCAGCTTCTTTTCCCCCGCGGCGTGCGCGAACGATTCCGGATCGAGCGGCAGCAATTTCTCCAACCGTAGCTGCTGCACCATCACGCTCTTGAATTCGTTATAGACAGCGTATACCGCATCGACTTCATGCTTCGAATACATCTCCGCGATGCGCTTGGAGATTTCTTCAGCATGGCGAAATTCCACATGCGTCGAAACGTTCAAATATTCGCCGGCAAGTTTCCATTTCCGCCGGCGGAACGCTTCCACGCCTTTGCGGCCCACGGCGATTGATTGCACATCTTTTCCCTGGAGTTGCCGCAGATACTCGGCCGCCTTGCGAAGCACGTTGGTATTGAATGCACCCGCCAGGCCCTTGTCCGACGTAAGCACCAGCACCAGAACGCGTTGCTCTGGCCTTCTTTCCAGCAGTGAATGCTGCGGCTCGGATACGCGCTGCATCGCTGATTGCAACACGCGGCGAATCTCTTTCGCGTACGGCCGCGCATGGAACACGCCCTCTTGCGCGCGCCGCAATTTCGCCGCCGCGACGAACTTCATCGCGCGCGTGATCTGCTGCGTGTTCTTTACAGACCGGATGCGCCGGCGATAATCAAGCAGGGTGGGCATGGAACGGTTTCGCGCGCCGCTCAGTTCGCGGCGGTGGCAGCCTCCGCGGTCTTAGTGCTCGGGACAAACCGCTCCTTGAAATCATCGAGCGCTTTTTTCACATCGGCCCGCAAAGCGTCGTCGAATGCTTTTTTCTCCGCAATCGTCTTCAGCACGCCGTTGTAGTTCGTCTCGACGAAGCTGTACATTTCCTTTTCGAATCGCCGCACATCTTCCACCGGCAGATCGTCTATATAGCGGTTCGTTCCGGCGTAGATAATCAAAATCTGCTTTTCGACGGGGAGCGGCTGGTATTGGTCCTGTTTCAGAATCTCGGTAAGCCGTTGCCCGCGGCCAAGCTGCGCCTGCGTCGCTTTATCCAGCTCGGAACCAAATTGCGCAAACGCTGCAAGCTCGCGGAATTGCGCCATGTCCAGACGCAACGTGCCCGCCACCTGCTTCATGGCCTTGATCTGCGCATTGCCGCCTACGCGGCTCACGGAAATTCCCGCATTAATCGCGGGACGAATGCCCGCGTTGAACAAATCCGACTCCAGATAAATTTGACCGTCCGTGATCGAAATCACGTTCGTTGGAATGTACGCCGAGACGTCGCCCGCCTGCGTCTCAATCACCGGAAGCGCCGAAAGTGACCCGCCGCCCAGCTCCTTGCTAAGTTTTGCGGCGCGTTCGAGCAGCCGCGAGTGCAGGAAGAAAACGTCGCCTGGATAGGCTTCACGGCCGGGAGGGCGCCGCAGCAGCAGCGAAATTTCGCGGTACGCCTGCGCGTGCTTCGAAAGGTCGTCGTAGAAACAAACCGCATGCTTGCCGGCGTCGCGGAAAAATTCGCCGATCGCGCATGCCGCAAATGGCGCGATGTACTGCATTGTCGCCGGTTCCGACGCCGTCGCAGCCACGACAATGCTGTGCTCCATCGCGCCGCTGTCGGTCAGCGTTTTCACCACCTGCGCCACGGTCGAGCGCTTTTGTCCAATCGCACAGTAAATGGAAATCATGTCGCCGCCGCGCTGGTTGATAATCGTATCCAGAATGATTGCGGTTTTGCCGGTCTGCCGGTCGCCAATGATCAACTCGCGCTGCCCTCGGCCAATCGGAATCATCGCGTCGATGGCCTTGATGCCGGTCTGCAAAGGCTCGCGCACTGGCTGGCGATCAATCACGCCCGGCGCCAGACGCTCGATCGGATTGCGCTTCTCCGTCGCGATCGGTCCTTTGTCGTCGAGCGGCTGCCCGAGCGGATTCACCACGCGCCCAATCAACGCATCGCCTACCGGCACGGACATAATTTTCTTCGTCCGCCGCACCGTGTCGCCCTCTTTGATTTCCGTGTAGTCGCCCAGCAGCACCGTTCCGACTTGATCCTCTTCCAGGTTCAGCGCGATCCCGAACACGTCGTGCGGAAACTCAAGCATTTCGCCCGCCATGCACTTATCCAGTCCATGAACGCGCGCGATGCCGTCGCCCACCGAGATTACCGAGCCCACTTCTTCGACGGCCATCACTTGCTGGTAATTCTCGATCTGCTCGCGAATGATTTTTGTGATCTCGTCAGCCTTGATTGTCGCCATTCACTGCTCCTATTGAGCTTCGAGCCGCGTGCGCAGCCGGTTGAGCTGCTCGCGTACCGATCCGTCGTAGATTGTCGA
>DATGJE010000383.1:0-6239 GCA_035295305.1 Candidatus Acidiferrales bacterium
GTCGGGCCCTACAGAGGCAAGAGCACACAGGCTAAAGCCTGTGCCACCGCAAAGCAGTGCAAGCCACGCCCCTACAAAGGCAAAACCCCCACCCTTCGCAAACAACGCTCAGGATGGGGCACCCGCAAAAGCCAAGCGCGAGGCCACGCGCCGAGACTCTGCGCTACACGATACGGCGAGGGCGCGTGTCAGGCGGCGGAGGAGGAGATGGAGCCGGCTTCCAGTTCGGACAAGATTTCGCGGAGGGAACGAATCAAATCGTCGCGCGAGATTTGGCTGCGGCGGAACTGGATGCGGAAATGGTACGCCGAATCCGGGGAATGATAATCGAAGACGAAGGGGCGGGGACGCGTGTCGGCGTCCTTCTCTTCCTGGCGGACGCGGCGAGCTTCATCGCGCGTCAAGCCGCTTTGGGCGATCTGCATGACGATTTCGTGCATTTTCTTTTCATTCGGCTGCCGCGCGACTTGCAACAAAAGCGATTTCGAAGTTACGCCTTTCTCGATGCACAAGCGCCGAATCGCATCGGGAATCATGCGAATCGAAAGCGTTTCGGTGACGGAGGAACGCGCGCGGCCAATTTTCTTGGCGATATCGTCATGCGTGTAATCGAATTGCTCGGCGAGGCGGAAAAGGCCGTCCGCTTCCTCGAAAGCGGTCAAATCCTTGCGCTGAAGATTTTCGATCAGGGCGAGTTCAAGCGTTTCCGCATCATCGGCGATTTTTTCGATGCAGGGCACTTCGCGGAGGCCCGCGGCGCGCGATGCGTGGTAACGGCGTTCACCGGAAATAATGTAATAGGCGTCTTCGCGGGGCATGTAGCGGACGAGAAGCGGTTCGAGGACGCCCTTCTCGCGCACAGACTGAACCAGTTCGGACAAATCGCCCAGCGCTTTGCGGGGCTGGTCCGGGTTCGGATGCACTTTATCAATGGGGATCATCCGGCCAATGGACGCGCCGCTAAAACTGGTTAGCGTTTCGACGTAGTGCGCGTCATGCCGCATCTTGAGTGTGACGGGTAACCCGATCCGCTTCGACACGTTGGATGACCTCCTGAGAAAGCTTCTTATATTCTTCCGCGCCAGTCGATTTAGGCGCGAAGGCGAAAATGGTTTCCTTGTATGCCGGACTTTCCTCGAGCCGGACGTTCTTGCTGATGCGCGTCTTGAAAAGCGCGTCGCCGAAGACGGCGCGGATCTGTTCATGCGTGTCGCGCGAGATATTCGTGCGACGGTCAAAAAGAGTGATGACGACGCCGAGGACTTTCAAGTCTGGATTCGGACGCGAGCGAATGCGGGCATAGGTTTCGAGCAAATCGTCGGTGCCTTCGATGGCGAAGTACGCCGCTTGAATGGGCACGAGCAGATGCGTGGCCGCGACCAAGGCGTTGACCGTCAAGATGCCAAGCGCGGGCGGCGTATCCATGACGATGAAGTCGAAATCTTTCAGGATGGGGGCGAGCGCGTCTTTCAATTTGTAGGGAGCGTCGAAGGCTCCGGCGAGTTGCTGTTCGAGACGAGCGAGCGAAAGCTTAGCCGGAGCCAGAAACAGGTTCGGATCTTTCGTGGGCTTGATGACTTTGGCCATCTCCGGCGCATGGTCGCCGAAAACATCGAACATGGAGACTTGTACGTCGGCCGCCTCAACAAAGGCGATGGTGGCGTTGGATTGTGGATCGAGGTCGATGAGTAGAGTTTTCTTCTTGCGCAGCGCAAGAGCTGCCGCGAGGTTGATCGCGGTCGTCGTCTTCCCTACGCCGCCTTTTTGATTTGCAATGGCCAGGACCCTCGTCAAAAGTGCCGCCACTCCTTCGGCAACAGCAGGCCTACATATAGGCTGGCCCGCCCGAAGCCCACAATAAGTAGGCCAAATGTACCGAGACTACCCGCCGTGCGCAAGCAAAAAATGTGCAAGCAAAAAGTTATTTTTCTGTCGGCGGGAGGAGGCCGCCGTTTATCTGCTGGGGAGATGCTGCTACTGTACCACTAGACGGGAGTGCGTCGGTTTGAATTTTGATTCTTTGTGTCACGATCAAGAAAATTCAAACTGACTCACCACCCACCAGACTTACATCTTATAACGGCCTAAATCTTCGTCGTTCAGATTTTCGAGCCAGCGCCGCAATTCCTCGTTGGAGGTTTTTTCGGTCGTGGTGCTGGAGATTTTCGAAGTCTTGAAAACTTCCTCTTCGACGAAAATGGGGCAATCGAGCCGCAGGGCGAGCGCGAGCGCGTCGCTGGGCCGCGAATCGAGCGACATGGTTTGGCCTTCGCGCTCCATCCAAATGACGGCGTAGAACGTGTCGTCCTTCAGGTCGCTGACGACGACTTTCTGCACGTGCACATTCAATCCCATCAAAACATTTTTGAGGAGGTCGTGGGTCATGGGGCGCGGCGTTTGCACTTTCTCGATTTCCAGGGCGATAGCGTTGGCTTCGTAGATGCCGACCCAAATGGGAAGCGTGCCCGAACCCTGCACGGCGCGCAAGACGACTACGGGCATGTTCGTCACTGGATCCATCATTAGGCCACGGATTTTGACTTCGCGTTCCATAGGGCCCTCCCGCAGGTCGCTCATTCGACTTGCACGCCGACGAGGCTGTTCGGCCCCGCTGCGGTGATCTGCACGCAACGATATTGTCCCAGAAGATTTTGCTCCGACGAAGTGAAATTTACAATTCGATTGCAGGTGGTGCGTCCGGACCATTGCGAGCGCGACTGGTGATGGCCGTCGACGAGAACTTCAAAATGATTATTGACAAGCGCTTGATTGCGCGCGGTCTGGATTTCGCGCTGGTGCTGCTGGATCACGGCGAGGCGATTGCCCTTCTCTTCTTCCGGGATTGCATCCAGCAAATCTTTCGCGGGCGTATTTGGGCGCGGCGAATACTTGAATGCAAAGACGCCGTCGTAGCGGACCTCTTCCAGGAGTGAAATGGTTTCCGCGAAATCAGCTTCGGTTTCGCCGGGAAAGCCGACGATGATGTCGGTGGTCAGGCTGATGGGACGCCGCGCGGAACGAATCCATGAGATTTTTTCGAGATACTCATCGCGAGAATAAGTGCGAAACATTTCCTTGAGGATGCGCGACGAACCGGATTGCACGGGCAAATGAATGTGGTCGCAAAGCACAGGCGTCGCGTCAATGGCTTCGACGATCTCGCGCGTGAAATCGTTGGGATGTGAGGTCATAAAGCGGACGCGTCGAATTCCGGGGACTTCTGCAACGGAGCGGAGCAATTCGACGAAGCTCATGTGCCGTGGCGAGGGATCGCGATACGAGTTGACAGTCTGGCCGAGGAGTTGGACTTCGGTGTAGCCGCTGTCGACCAGGCGCCGGACTTCGTCGAGAACCGAGGCGCTGGTGCGACTGCGTTGCGGACCGCGCGTGTGAGGCACCACGCAATAGGAGCAGGCGTAGTCGCAGCCCTCGATGATGGTCAGATAAGCGCGAAAGGGATTGTCGCGGGAGGTAATTTCGGTTTCGAATGTTTCCTGCGTGTCGAGGGCAAGACCAGTGACGCGGCGGCCGCCCGCTTCCAACTCCGCGAGCATCTCGGGCAGTTTGCGATAACTTGCCGAGCCGCAGACCATGCGCACCCACGGCGCGCGACGGAAGATTTTCTCGCCTTCCTGTTGCGCGAGGCAGCCGAGAACGCCGACGATCTTTTCTTCGCCGAGCGCGCCGCGAAAATCGCCGAGGCGCGAAAAAACTTTTTGCGCGGCCTTCTCGCGAATACTGCACGTGTTGTAGAAGACGAAATCGGCGGCGGCGGGCGAGTCCACTTGTTGATATCCGCGGGCGAGGAGAACGCCGGTGACTTTTTCCGAATCGTGGACGTTCATTTGGCATCCGAAGGTCTCAATGTAGAAGGAGCGGCCGGAATCCGGGCGCACGCGCGACGCGGGAGCGGTCGCGGGCTTGGCGAATAGGGATTCGAGAGGAATGTCGATGGTGGCAGCCATTGGTAATTGCAAAGTTTAGCACAGGAGAAGCGAAAGCCGCTGTCAGGGTGAACGGGAGATGAGCTGCCCAAGGCACGACGCGCGGTGCGCCGCAGGCGAAAGGCGAGACATTCGTCTCGCCCGGGCGGGGTGCACACCGCCCCTACAAAAGCAAAGACGGCGGCGCTACGGCGTTGTTCGCAGCGGAGCGCGACGCGGATGTGTCGTTTTGTGCACCAAATTAAATATTGTGTGACGACGTATGCGTTTGACCCATCCTACTGCGTATGCTACGGTGAATTTTGGGGTTTTGAGGACGCTTCCTCAGGGGAGAAAAACATTTTTTATATCGCTTCCGTGATCCTCGCCGGACGCCTCGGCGCCATCTTCCTGCAAACGGGCTGGGTAGCGCGAGTCGTCCTCTTGATATTGCTTTTTCTCTCGCTGTTTTCGTGGGCCATCATCCTGCAAAAATACCGCATGTTCGCGACACTCGAACCGCGCACGAAACGTTTTATGCAATTGTTCCGCACGGGGCGGGGACTGCCCGACCCCAATACGCTGCGAGCCGGGTCGAGCGGTTCACCGTTCGTCAACGTTTACGATGCGGGGTATCGCGAACTCGAAGGACAACTGGCGGGCGGAAATCCTCATCCGGGTAAATTGAAGAATCCGCGCGCCGTGCTGGTGGAAATGCAACTCGCTTCCGCCGATGAAGTGCGCTACATGGAAAGTTGGATGCCGTGGCTCGCGACTATTGGTTCGATTTCAACTTTCATTGGATTGTTCGGCACGGTATGGGGCGTGATGGACGCGTTCATGGGCCTAAGCGAAGTGGGACAGGCGAGCCTGCAAGCGGTCGCTCCTGGAATTGCGGACGCGCTGATTACCACGGCTGCGGGACTTTTCGCGGCCATCCCGGCGGTTATCGCCTATAATATTTATCTGCATCGCATTCGCGATTTTGCGTTGCGGATGGACAATTTCGCCACGGAATTTGTGAGCAAGATTGAAACGCTGTACAGCTAGCACGTTATGGCGCAAATCCAAAGACAACCCGGCACGACGCTTTCGGAAATTAATATCGTTCCGTTCGTTGACGTGATGCTGGTGCTGCTGGTGATTTTCATGATTACGGCGCCGCTGATCGAATCGGGGATCAAGGTGGAATTGCCGAAGACGAAGACGGTGCAAGCGATCACGCAGGCGCGCATCGTCATCAGCATTGACCGCGCACAGCGACTTTACATCGGCAAGGATCCCGTGAATATTCACGCGCTTGGCAGCAGAGTGCTGGCGATGGACAAGGATGTGGAGCATACGCCCGTTTATGTCCGGTGCGATTCAGAAGTGCCGTTTGCGACCTGGGCCCTGGTAATGGACACGTTGAAACAATCAGGCATCAATAATATTAGTGTGGTGACGAAACCTCTGAGCGGCGAGCCGCGCACGCAGTGAGATGGAGCTAAGCTTTCCACGCCAACCCGCGGAGAACCTCAAAGGCCCACTGGGCTATTCGGTGGTCTTTCATGTGATTTTGTTCGGCGCGCTGATTTCTTCCACAATTTTTTCGCATCACGGCGAAGTGTGGGGCGGCGCGGGCGGTGAGGGGACAATCAACGTCAATTTGGTTGGCAACATTCCCGCAATTCCCTTGCCCAAGCCCGACGTGGTGACGACGAATCGCGTGGTGGACAACACAAAAGGACTTTACCAGACCGAGCCGCAGCCGAAAGTGTTACCGACTCCGGTGCAACCCAAAGTGCCGCCGCCGGACGACAAGAACGCGATTTATTTGCCAAAGTTTAATAAAGAACCCGACCAAAAATACAAGAAGCCAGAGTACCTTCAGAAGCCGTCGCGCGTGCTGGACAATCCAGCGCCAGTTCCAAAGAACGCGATTCCCTACGGAAATGGCGGAGCGCCGCAGATTCCCACGTCGACGTTCATGATGAATCAAACGACGCGGGGAGGAATGGGCGTTCAGGGGACGAGCGGCGGCAGTTTCGGCTTCCAGTTTCCGTGGTACGTGGAGGCAGTGCAGCGGCGCGTGAGCAGCAACTGGCTGGAATCGACCGTGGATCCCACGATTCCGTGGGCGCCGCGCTGCGTGGTGAGTTTCCAGATTTTGCGCGACGGCACGATCACGAATGTTCAAATCATGACATCGAGCGGAAATCAGTCGGTGGATACGTCGGCGATCCGCGCGGTGCAAAACTCGAACCCGCTGGACCATTTGCCGCCCGGATACAGCGGGACGTATGTGGACGTGGAATTCTGGTTTGATTTTCGACG
>DATGJE010000384.1:0-24500 GCA_035295305.1 Candidatus Acidiferrales bacterium
CCTCAAAATATGACAGCTTACGCCTAGAGCGGAACTAGGCGAGACACGTGCCTCAATTTCCCGGGGTGCTCGGCATGGAGACTCTGTGGCAGGACGTTAAATACGGCTTTCGCACACTCGGGAAAAGTCCCGGCTTCACTGCGCTTATCGTTCTGACGCTGGCACTGGGTATTGGCGCGAACACTGCCATGTTCAGCGTCGTCTACGGCGTCCTGTTGCGCCCCCTGCCTTACCCCCAAGCCGACAGAATCTCCCAGCTTTCCTTGAGCTATAAAGGCCAGCTTGATTATTCCGGGTTCGACGCCCGAGAGTTCGATTTCTGGAAAACACACGATCAGCCATTCCAGTACCTCGCCGCAACCACGAGAGTGGGCTTTAATCTTTCCAGCGGAAGCCGGCCTCTGCGCGTGCGCGCACTTAGGGTTTCCGCGGATTATTTTCGGGTGTTAGGAGTGCAGCCCGTGTTGGGCCGCGAATTCTCTCATGACGAAGACAGCATCAGCGGACCGAACGTCGTCATCCTGACAAACGGCTTATGGCAGTCGCAATTTGGCGGAGATCCCACCGTCATCGGCAAGACCATTTCGCTCGATGGCACCCCCTACTCTGTCGTCGGGATTATGCCTGCAGGGTTCCAAAGCATTCCGCCAGTCGACGTTTGGACAACGATTGGCCAAGTCGCCCACTCCATTGGAAGCGGAATCAACTACACGGTGATTGGCCGCCTGAAGACCGGAATCTCAGGTAAGCAGACAGACAGCTATCTAAGCACTGCGAAGGATTCCTTCTTCAACGAATTCCGCCCCAGGGATTCCAAGTATCGCCAAAGCATCGCGTTCCATGCAGAGCCTCTTCGCTCCATGGTGTCTTTCAACTACCACACGCCGTTACTGGTGTTGTTTGGGGCGATCGGATTCGTCCTTTTGATCGCCTGCGTCAACGTGGCGAACTTGCTGATGTCTCGCGCGGCTGCGCGCGGCAAAGAGATTGCGATACGCACAGCGCTGGGCGCGGGACGTGGGCGTTTGTTCCAGCAACTACTCACGGAGAGTCTCCTGCTTGCCGTTTTGGGAGGTACATTAGGGTTGCTTTTTGCCTATTGGGGACTCGACCTGCTCCTTGCGCTAGCACCGACGGATCTACCTCGCGCACATGATATTTTCCTGGACGGCTGGACACTGGGTTTCACGGTGCTCGCTTCCCTTTTGACCGGCATCTTCTTCGGTCTCGCTCCGGCGTTTCAATCCTCCAAAGCGGACCTCAAAAATTCGCTGAAAGAGAACGTTGGCCGCGCAACATCAAGCAAAGGCCGCCGCCGGCTTCGCAGTGCCCTGGCTGTTTCCGAAATCGCGCTTTCGTTAGTGCTATTGACTGGAGCGGCGCTGCTCATCGAGACGTTCACAAATCTTCTGCATACGAATCCGGGTTTCGATCCGCACCCGATTCTGACTTTGCAAACGTGGACGACCGGGCAAAAATTCACTCCCTTGCCCGACAACGCCAGCGCCGCCCAGGAAAATGCACGGGCGGCTGAAATCTTCAAGTTTTACCAAGGAATCTTGAGCAAAGTTCAGGGCATCCCAGGCGTCCAGAGCGCCGCCGTGGTAGGCGAAGGACTGCCGCTCGAAACCGGCGGAAACGCGTTTATGTGGCTTCCCTCGGAAGGGGAATCGAGGGGTATCTCCGCAGATATTCGTAGTATTACTCTCGATTACTTTCGCACGATGGGAATTCCGTTGTTGCAGGGGAGGCTATTTTCGGACGCCGATTCAGCCACTGCAGCGAAAGTGACCATCGTTAACCAAGCCTTCGTGCGCGAAAAATTTCCAAATCGCAATCCCATTGGGCAGCAGCTCAACGTAGGTGGAAGTCCCTGCCAAATCGTAGGAGTCGTCGGAGATGTAAAATCTGTGCTGGGAGATCCGGTGCCTTCCACGGCTTTCATTCCTCTCGCGCAAGACTCCGGCGCAATTCAAGGATTCCAAGCTTGGTTTCCTGTCGCTATCATGGTGCGGACGGCGCAGCCGCCACTGAGCCTGAGCCATGCCGTGGAAACCGCGGTTCACGATGCCGAGCCGGATTTGCCCATCGGTCACATTCAATCGATGGAGCAAATTCTCTCCACTTCGCTCGCGTTCCAGCGATTCTTGATGACGCTAATGAGCATTTTTGCGGCGTTAGCTTTGATACTCGCCGCCGTGGGGATTTACGGCGTGATGGCATATTCCGTGGGTCAGCGGACGCATGAGATTGGCATTCGGATGGCGCTGGGCGCGCGGCCGCGCGACGTGCTGGTGATGGTGGTGCGCCAGGGAATGCTCTTGACAGTTATGGGCCTAATCGCCGGCCTCGCGGGAGCTTTCGCAACGACGAGACTTCTCTCCGACCAACTTTACGGCGTACAAGCCACAGACCCAGTCGTGTTCGCCATTGTAGTTGGCGTGCTCGCATTCATCGCGTTCCTCGCATGCTACATTCCCGCGCGGCGCGCTGCAAAAGTGGATCCACTCATCGCCCTGCGTTACGAGTGATCAGGCGGAGTTCCGATTGAGATAGAGAGGCAGACTGAATGACAGTAACCGACAACCATCGTTCCCGCGTGCTTGTGGCTGACGATCAGCCAGACGTACGCGAAGCGCTTCGTTTATTGCTGAAGGGGGAAGGCTTCGATATTGATGCAGTGGCGTCTCCCGCTGCGTTGTTGACGGTCCTAGAAACGCGCGAATTCGATGCCGTTCTGATGGACCTGAATTACGCCCGCGACACGACCTCCGGCCAAGAAGGACTCGACCTGCTCACGGAAATCCGCATACGCGACGGCAGCGTGCCCGTGATCGTGATGACAGCGTGGGGCACTCTGAACCTGGCGGTCGAGGCGATGCGCCGGGGGGCCAAGGATTTCATCCAGAAGCCGTGGGAAAACGCGCGCTTGCTGGCCGTTCTGCGAACACAAATCGAGCTTGCGCGAGCCATTCGCAATAGTCTTCGCCTGGAAGCCGAGAACCGGCTGCTGCGAGCCGACGGACGCCCTGTACTGATTGCGGAATCCACTGTGATGCGTCCGGTGATGGAGCTAATGACGCGCGTGGGTCCGTCCGACGCAAACATCCTGATCACTGGCGAGCACGGAACGGGAAAGGAAGTGATTGCGCGAACCCTGCAGGCTCTATCGCCGCGCTCCGGGAAGCCGTTCGTCACCGTGAACGCCGGTGGCCTTCCCGAGGGCGTTTTCGAGAGTGAGCTTTTCGGCCACGTGAAGGGCGCGTTCACGGATGCCAAGACGGACCGCGTAGGGCGCTTCGAGCTCGCTGATGGCGGGACACTCTTCCTGGACGAGATTGCCAATGTCCCGATGAATCTTCAGGCCAAACTGCTGCGTGCGTTGGAAGCCGGAGAGCTCGAGCGCGTGGGATCGTCTACAACGCGCCGCGTCGACGTGCGCATTCTCTCTGCCACCAACGCGGATGTGCAAACGGAAGTGGAGGCGGGCCGCTTTCGGGAAGACTTGCTTTTCCGCTTGAATACGATTGAAATTCATCTGCCGCCGTTGCGCGAGCGGAAAGAAGACATCCCACTGCTGGCTCTGCATTTTCTGCGACAATCCGCGCAGCGCTATCGCAAAAACCTCACAGGCTTCGAATCCACGGCCATGAAGCTTTTGCTCGAGCATCCGTGGCCCGGGAATGTCCGTGAACTCGACCATTCCATTGAGCGTTCGGTTTTGTTGGCGGAAGGCCCTGAAGTGCGCGCCGGGGACCTTGGGCTGCGTCCCGTGCGTGAGGGAAATTTGCGCATCGAAGATATGGGCTTGGAAGACGTGGAACGCGCTTTGATTCAAAAAGCCATGAGCCGCTACGGCGGCAACGTCAGCCATGCGAGCAAAGCGTTGGGCCTGAGCCGCAGCGCGCTGTATCGCCGATTGCAAAAATACGGGCTGTGAAGCCTCTCGCTTACGAACGCCGCATCCTCATCCGCGCCCTGCTTGCGGGGCTGGTCGGATCCACGGTCGCGGTGATTCTCCTCTGGACGGGCAGTTACGATCCGAAAACCTCGTGGACGCTGACCGCAATCATCATCGTGGCGTGGCTGAGTTTTGCCTTTAGCGCACAGAACCACGTCACGTTCCCGTTGCGAACTCTTTCCAATATGCTGGCCGCGCTGCACGAAGGGGACTTCTCCATCCGTGCCCGCGGAGCTGGACGTCACGATGCATTGGGCGAAGTGATGAGTGAGGTCAACGCCCTTGGTGAGACTTTGCGCCAACAAAGACTTGGTGCCGTGGAAGCGACCGCGCTGTTGCGCAAAGTGATGGAGGAAATAGATGTGGCGGTTTTTGCCTTTGATTCGACGGATCGTTTGCGCCTGCTCAACCGCTCCGGCGAGCGCATTTTGAACCGCCCCGCCGAGCGTGCACTGGGCAGGACCGCGGACGAACTTGGAATTGAATTCTGCCTGACGGTAGAGACACCCCATGTGGCGCAAATTGCTTTCCCCGGGAAAATGGGCCGCTGGGAAATCCATCGAGGCAGCTTTCGCGAAGGTGGCAAACCGCACCAGCTGGTTCTGATCTCCGATTTGAGCCAAGCCCTGCGCGAAGAGGAACGTTTAGCATGGCAAAGACTGATTCGCGTGATCGGGCACGAGCTGAATAATTCGCTGGCACCGATTAAGTCAGTGGCTGAAAGCCTGGCTGGAATGATGGCGCGGCCTCAGAAACCCTCCGACTGGGAGGATGATATGAGCCGCGGACTTGCCGTGATTGCGAACCGCACGGATGGGCTGGCGCGTTTCATGAATGCGTACGCGCGACTGGCTCGGTTGCCTGCTCCGCAGTTTCGCCCTGTCAATGTGAGTACATGGATTCAGCGCGTGGCGAGCCTCGATCTCCGCATGCAGATTCCTATTAAGACTGGCCCCGAACTGACAATACAGGCCGACCCGGACCAACTGGACCAAGTGCTCATAAATCTGATCAAGAATGCGATAGATGCAGCGACGGAAACGAGCGGGGGAGTGGGAGTGGGCTGGGTAACGCGGGACGGCTTTCTGGAAGTCTGGGTGCGCGACGAAGGACCTGGTATTCCAAACGCCGCCAATCTGTTTGTTCCGTTCTTCACTACCAAGCCTGGAGGATCTGGGATTGGTTTGGTGCTGAGCCGACAAATCGCCGAGGCCCATGGAGGGAGTTTAAGTCTCGAGAACGTCGTATCCGGGCACGGATGCGAAGCGCGCCTGCGACTACCTCTGGTCAAGAACTAATTGTCGAGCGCAAATCCCAGAATCAATTCAATTTGAGGAATTCAGGCGCGAGTTTTCCAAAAAGCAGGAGCAGGCTGTGTGAAGGAAACGCTGACATGCAGGTGGGAACGCTTTGGATGATTCTTGAGCCCTACGACGTAGCATTCCTGTTCCTGTTTCGTCACGCGGTTCATCAACAGAAGCTTCTGACCGCGCTGAACGTTGGCGTCGAGCTTGAGAAGACCCCCGTCGGCACTTACTTCGAGCGTATGTGTGTCTTGATGGAAGGGCTGCGAGGCAGAATCGTAGCCGTAGACAAAAAGCGGAACGTAAACGCTGGCGCGTGCGCTTTTGCGACGCTCTGATACAGGCGCCGATCCCGGAGGCGCACTCCGAGACTCATCCGTTTCGTCATGATTCAGCAAATCCCAGACAAAGCTCACATGCCACCCCGCGCGGGGAACAAGGACGATAGTAATACTATACCGCTCCTACGCACGTAGCGCAATACCACAACACGGGAGCAGTAGTGGCGTCCCGTGGTAACAAAATGTGGCCCGGAGAACCGTCTCCGGGCCACACGGGAAAGGCGAAGAGGAGTTACTTGCCGAAACTCTGCACGGCGGCGGCTTCGTTATCGTATACGTCGAAGACCGTCATAAGCTTGGTCACCTGCAGCACCTCTTTGAATTTCGCGCCCAGATTGCAAAGCTTGAGCGTTCCGCCCTGTGATCGGGCGCTGTGGAATGTCGCCACCAGCGTTCCCAATCCGGCGCTGTCGATGTACGTCACATTCGACATGTTCAAGACGACCTTCTTGTGATTACTCGCGAGCAGGCCCTTGACGCGTTCACGGAAGGAATTGCTTTCCTCGCCCAGAACGATTCGCCCGTCCAGATCCACGACGGTGACCCCGCTTACCTCACGATCCGTCATTCTCAGTGCCACGTTTTTCGCCTCCTGGCAAACTCAAGTTCCGATGGTATTACTCTGGGCCCGCCGATGATCTCAGTAATAGTCCGAACACGACATATAATAACCGCATGTGCCACAAATCAACTTGCAGTGACTCTGCTCTAGTCGATGAAAGCATACCGGACAATGTATCGAAGCATTCACCGGCTCGAAGCGCAAATTTCCAGATGCCGACCCGCTCTGTTCGCTGGGGGGCACTTTCCGTACAGTTGTCTCCAGTCTTTCCGTGCTCATCGGCCAAACGGTTATAGCATATCCCGTCCAAGTGGCAAAGCATCGAGCGAGATTCACAAACGCATAGGCTGCCCCGTGAAAACTATCACCGGCAACCACCCCACTGCGCTAGAATAGGTGCAACCGGCACTCACGCGGTGGCATCACCAGAGCAGTGTGAGGCGAGCCATGATTACACCCTGGAAGGTACCGTTTATTAGCTGGGCGATTCGAACCGCAAAGGTCGCCCTCCTGGCGACCGTAGGATTGGCAATATCGAATGCAGCCTCGGCGCAGCGTGGCTTCGGTCATGTATCGCTATCCGCGCCGTCTGCGCATGTTGCCACTGGGCACACCGTGGGCGCGCCTCCTGTCGTTATGCGGTTACCGGTAACCCCGGTAGCTCGGCGTATTGTGATTCCACAAGGCACTTCTGCAACTTCGACGCAGACAATACAGTCAAGTTCGCTGTTCAATTCTGCAAGCCCCGCAGAACTCGTGGGGTTGCAAACCAGCCTTAGCCAGCTCTTGAATCCGGTTCCTGGTTTGGGTTTTGACTATTCGAACTTGGCCGCCATCAATCACGATCTTGGGATCCGCGCCATTATTGACCCGGTCACACAACAAGAGCTTGCGCTCAGCGAGCGCCTGTTGCAATTGACACCAACAGCACCGATAAGTTCCTCGTTCTTTGCCTCTGAGCCGGTTGTAATGCTCGAACAGCAGCCACCTCAGGTAATCATCGTCCAACAGCCGCAGCCGCCGGCGGAGCAGGCGAACGCTGAAGCTCCGCCGTCCGCCGCGCCAGTAGAGGTGGAACAGCCGCCGCTCCCCGACGTCGGGCAATTCGTTCTGGCCTTGCGTGATGGCACGCAAATCCAGGCCGTGGCGTTCACCCGGCAGAATGATCGCATCGTTTACATCACGACGGATGGACGACGCAAGTCAATCGCAATCGGCGACCTGGATACGGCTGCTACGCGACGCCTCAACGACGAGCGCGGAACGCCACTTCAGCTTTCTTTCTAGAAGGAATATTTCCCCAACAAAAGAGGATTGTCATTCGTCCGACGGGCGGAGCGGTGCGGGCATGAAATAGCCTGCCTCGTGCGGCAGCCCGGCGCGCTCGAACTGAATCGTCGTGTGTGTGATGTGGAAATGCTCAGCCAAGCGCTCGCGAATGGCGGTCAGGATTCGCTCGCTCTCTTCCATATGCATATCAGGAATGCGCACATGGCAAGAGATGGCTTGCAGGTCTGTGCCAATGGTCCAAACGTGAATATCGTGAACTTCCTTCACATTGTCGACGCCCAGTATCGTTTGCGCCACGCTATCCAGCTTCAAATTTCTCGGCAAACCCTCCAGTAAGATATGGCTGCTCTCGCGCAAAACTCCCAGAGCGCTCCACAAAACCATCAGCCCGATGGCCATTCCAATCGCCGGGTCCACCCAGCGCGCGCCCGTCCAACGAATCGCCAGCGCGCCAGCAAAAATCGCGATGTTCGACAACGCATCGCCAAAATTGTGAATCAGGATGCTGCGCAGGTTCAGATCTTTTCGCCCGCTAACCAGTCCCAGAGTGATTCCGCCGTTGACGCAAAGCGCGAACACAGCGACCCAGAGCATCAGGGTGGTGCGAACTTCGACCGGCTGCCGCAAACGCTCATATGATTCAAACAAGATGTACACGGCGACCAAAATCAGGAGAATTGCATTTACGAACGCCGCTAAAATTCCCGAGCGATGATATCCATAGGTTTTTTCTTCCGTGGGCGGTCGTTCGGACAATCGAACTGCGATCCAAGAAATGAGGATCGTCGGGAGGTCGGTGAGGTTGTGCACACCATCGCTTACCAGGGCGATTGAATGGCCCATTGTGCCCGCGACGAATTCAGCCACCACAAGCGCGAGCGTCGCCACCATCGCGCCTCCCAGCACGCTGCTGGAGCCGGCCACGTGACCATGCGAGTGTCCTGCTGCGTGATGATGGCCGTGCGAATGCATGACGCGATTCTACCCGTAGAAGGTCGCGAGGCGTAGTCCCCTGGCACGCCAAATCGGTTGATTTAACAATAGTGGCGGAAGCTCACCAGCACGACACGAGCGCCGAACAAGCATTTGACTTCACTCATCTCCGCCCCTACGATGAAATTGATCTCAACTTTCCGCATTGTGTTTGGGGGTGGGGTTTTTCCGGGACCGTTCTGTCCGACGATGACCCCGTTCGATGCACCGGAATGTCGCTAAACTGGTTTTCTGGGGAGTACGCGGCTCTATTCCGACTCTAGATCGCGGAATGTGGCGCTATGGCGGAAACACGCCTTGCCTGGATATGACGGCGCCGGACGGCACGCGATTCGTGCTCGATTGCGGCACCGGCCTGCGCATGCTCGGCAATCATTGGGCGAATACCGAAGGCGACCGCCCGCTGCAAGCGCACGTTTTCGTCACACACTATCATTGGGATCATATCCAAGGCATTCCTTTTTTCCGACCATTCTATTTGCCGCAAAATGATTTTCATTTTTACAGCTTCCAATCCAAATATCTGGGGCGCGATAGCCTTCGGCAAGTCCTCGAAGCGCAACTTGCACGCCCCTACTTTCCCGTTGATTTATCCCTGATGCATGCCGAGCGCGAATTTTCAGAAATTTCCGGCGGCAATCAGTTCGACGTTAACGGCACCAAGGTGACGGCTCAATGGCTCAACCATCCTCAGGGATGTCTGGGATACCGATTGGAAACGCCGGCTGGCACGATTGTTTACGCCACGGACAATGAGCCGGGAGTTCCAGAGATGGATAAGAATCTGCGCGAGCTCGCCGACGGCGCTGACGTCTTGATCAACGACGCGCAGTGTTCACCGGAACAATTGGCTTCGACGCGCAAAGGATGGGGCCATTCGAGTTGGCTCGAAGGCGTGAAGCTGGCGCGAGAATGCGGCGCGAAGAACCTGGTCCTGTTTCACCACGATCCGGATTCCTCCGACCGCGTGGTCGACGGGTATCTTTACGCAGCGCGCCAGGAATTTCCGAACACCTGGGCCGCAACCGACGGGATGGGGGTCCAACTGGAGGATCGCAAGGTGGGATTCAAACTCCGCGAATCGCGCGTGGGACAGCGCCGGCCCGTGCATTTCTCAGCGACAGTGAGCGGGCGCTCACAGGATGGCGTGCCGTTTCAGGAATACGCGGTTTTGAAGGAATTGAATCTCCGCGGCGGCTACATGTGGCTGTCGCATGCCCCTCAATTGCAGTCGCAGATGAACATTCGCGTCGACTGTGGCACTCCGGAGCATCCAAGCCCGATTGTTCTACGGGCTTCAGTAGTTCACTGCGACGTTGGCCGCGACAAAGATCGCGTCGGCGTCGGTGTTACTTTCATTGACGATAGCGAAAATCCGATTCCTTTCGAATGAAACTGGTTCGGGCTTGACTTACGACTCAACAGTCATGCCTTCAGCGCGTGAATTTCCCGCATTCTCGCGAAAGCCCGGCGCACGTGCGGAATCGTAATTGAGCCGCCTACGACCAGTGCCACATTCAATGCGTCGATCACTTCGTCGCGTTTCCATCCTTCCTCCGCGCATCGCTGGATGTGATAAGTAATGCAGTCGTCGCAGCGCAGCACTGCCGACGCCACCAGCCCGAGCAATTCTTTCGTCTTGCCTGGCAAGGCTCCGTCTTCATACGCCTGATGATCGAGCGCGAAGAACCGCTTCATTCCCAAGTGCCCGCACCCGAGAATCTCCTCATTCATTTCGGCACGAAATTTTTCGAAATCTTCGATTCTGTCCGCCATCGCCGCCTCCCGATTTGTGACTCGCGCCAGTTTAGCCGAGCGAGGCGTGTTTGAGAAATCGGCGGGCGTATATTCCCAAGTTGAGCACGCACACAGTGACCGCGACTGCAACAAGCAGCACCACCGGGACGTGAGGATAGACAGTTGCATCCAGACACTCCAGCAGGAAAGGCCCGCGATAGGCCAAGACGCCCGCGCGCGTTTCGCACCAATTTTCGGCCAGCGTTAATGGACACACCAACGGTGTCGTCTCTACGATAATTCCGTAGACAATCGTTATCACATGCGCCCACGCCAACCAGGGCCGCCCTCGTGTGAGAAATGCACCGAAAATTACCCACGCAATAAATGCGAGATGTACGATAAGTACGGCATCCGCCATGACAAGATAAAATCCGCTCTTCATTCGCGCTTACCGTGATGGATTATATCCGCTCGCTTGACCACGGAACGGAAACGGGATAGAAAAGATCGGGCGACGGTCGAATCCATCCCGCCGCGTCGCGACCACGTAAAGAGCCCCAATTCCATGCCATCCTCACCGCGCGACATCGATGTCACTTTGGTTCAGGAATGGAATGACGGCCGCGTGCGCCCGGTTCAGGATTATCTTGTCGGTGAAGAGCCGCTGCAGATTCGCGTCGGTAAGCATCCCTTGAGCGTCACCATGCGCACACCGGGTCACGACCTCGAGCTCGCCGCCGGCTTTCTGTTCACCGAAGGCATCATCCAACGTCGTGAACAAATTGTCTCGCTCGATCATGCCGATGATTGCAGGCCAACGGAGCGGGGCAACATCATTCAAGTTGAACTGACTGATGACGTTGGGTTGGATTTCGAAAGCACGCAGCGCAATTTCTTTGCTTCGTCGAGTTGTGGTATTTGCGGCAAGGCATCCATCGAATCCGTGCGCGCCCGCGGCATTCGTGCACTGAATCCATATTTGCGCGTTGATGCTGAGGTGCTTTGCCGCATTCCGGACGCGCTTCGCTCGGCGCAGCAAATTTTCGGCCGTACAGGCGGTCTTCACGCGGCCGGCTTGTTCGACGCCAGCGGGAAACTCCTTGCCGAACGCGAGGACATCGGCCGTCACAACGCCGTCGACAAAATTATTGGCTGGGCGCTGCGCGAGAACCGCCTGCCGCTCTCCCAGAGCGTACTGATGGTCAGCGGACGCGGTAGCTTCGAGATTATTCAAAAGGCGGCGATGGCGGGCTTGCCCGTCGTGGCTTCGGTATCGGCCTGTTCAAGTCTCGCGGTGCAGTTCGCGCGCGAAGTTGGCATGACGCTCATCGGGTTCTTGCGCGGCAGACGTTTCGTTGTGTATTCGGGTGGCGAGCGTCTTGGAATCGCAGCCAATGGCGTGCCGCTGCCGAACGAATCGTAGAAAGGCTCTCCTGCTGTGAATTGTGAGATGCCGGGCCAGTTTGAAACGGGGCCCGGCGGGAGAAGTACAATGCCGTCTGAAACGAATGATACGTACGGCTTCCTTCTCGATACCTACGAAACCGAAACGCTGAAAACGCTCACTATCTGGTCCGCATTTCCGGATGAGGCGATGGATTATCGGCCGGGGTCCAAGTCGCGCACCGTGCTTGAACAAATCGAACATCAAATTCAGTCGGAAGGCGGTTGGATGGTCAAGATGCTCGGTATCGATACCGGCGCCTTCAATCCGAAAGAAAAGACAAAACAAGCCTGCATTGGAAAATATAAGGCGGACGCCGCGCGTCGTCTGGAAATTCTACGCGCCAAGCCCGATGCCTGGTGGCGAGAAACAGCGGCTTTCTTCGATGTTTCTCGTTCTCGCGCGTGGATTTTCACGCGGCGACTGAATCATTCCACACATCATCGAGGCCAGTTGATCGTGTATCTTCGCCTGTTAGGCGCGCGCGTGCCTTCTGTATATGGTCCGACTGCAGACACGGGCGGCAAAGTTATTTACAAGTTTTGATAGGGGATTCCGGTACTGCATGTGGCCAGAACTATTCGGGGTTTTGTCCGAGCACCACGCGATTCCCGCCTGCCGCTTTCGCGCGATATAAGGCTTCGTCGGCCACGCGCAGCAATGCGGCAGCCCCGGCTCCATGCGCCGGGTAGGCGCTCACGCCCAACGACAGCGAACCCGGATTCAGGAACATGTCTCCATGGCGAATCACGATTCTCTTAAATTCCCGCTCGAGCAATTCCGCGCGGCGTTTTGCTGTTTCGAGGGAAGCGTCCATCAAAATCAGCACGAATTCGTCTCCGCCATAGCGGCACGCGATATCGCCCGCGCGAACAACCTTCCCGACGAGATCGCCAAACGCCTTCAGCAACGAATCGCCTGCCGCATGTCCGTATGTGTCGTTGAATGACTTGAAAGAGTCGAGATCACACATGATGAGTCCCAGATTCTTTTCATCACGGCTGGCGCGGTGGATCTCTCGGGACAGAGTTTCATCCAAGTAGCGGCGATTGAATAATCCCGTGACCGCATCACGAATGGATTGCGACCGCAGACTTTCGCGCAACTTCAGATTCGCCAGCGCCAAGGCAATATGTCCAGCGACGGTTTCAGTTAGCTGTTGCCGCTCCGCCAGAATCCGTTCCTGTGTTTCCTTTGGCTGGCCGAGTTCATACGGACTTCCCAGCACACTAAGAACGCCCAGAGTTTCACCGGAGGCAACCAACGGGGCACAAATCGAATTCGCCGGCGCTACACGCGACAGGTGAGGGCACAACAGCGGAGTGGTGGGATCGGCAACGCGATGCACGTGCCCCCGTCGCAGAGCCCAACACTCTTCGGGCTCGAACACAGCCTCGGCCAAACGCGATTCGCCCCACTTTATGCTCGCTTCGAGCAAGTTCACGGAACTGTTTCGCTCAAACAGCGCCCCCGAACCGGCAGAAAATAGTTTTGCAAGTGATTGTTCCAGAACCGGGTGCGCTTCCTCGGCGGTGAGACAAGTTTGCAGCAGAGTACTTAACTGTTGCACGAGGTTCATCTCTCTGGTGCGTTGTTCCAGACTGCGGACGATTCGCGCAAGCTCTTCATTGGCACGTCGCAGCTCCGCTGCCTCTCCAGTGACGCCGAGGGTTTCGCGAGCAATAGCTGAGACGCCGGCGATCCTGCCTTCGGGGCTGCGAATCGGGGAGATGGACATGAGCACCGAAACTTCCTTTCCGTCTTTTCGCAGGCAAATCGTTTCGCCGGGCGACGTTCGCCGGTCGGCCGCCACGTGCTCGATCAAATGCACCAGGTCGCTTCCGTGAGCCGATGGGAGAACCAGCGACAGAGGGCACCCGACAGCTTCTTGTTGCGTATAGCCGTAAATGCGCGCCGCACCGCGATTCCAGCTGACGATCACCCCGTCGAGCGTTGCACCGATAATCGCATCTCCGCACGACTCGACAAGCTGCGCGAGCCACACATCCCGATCGCCCGAATCAGACTGGCCACGCGCGTCGGCCACGTCGCTCTCCGCGAGTTCTGGGGTGTCAGGGTTTGGCTTGAACCTCATCGGGGATTCACCCCTTACGCGCAAGGCAAACGGGCGCACATTTCTCGAAGACAACTCGTGTTGCACGTCTTGTTTGGACTTTTCCGCTATTCTCTCGATTTTTCTCATCCCAATGCTTGCGCGTCGCCAAGTCTTCGTGTGGAAGAACGAAGGACTCCGTTTGTTCCCAAATGAGCTTGCACCCAGCGCAGATTTTTATGCGCCTCCTGTGAAAGCCTTCGACCTTCGCCCTCGGATCTGGGTCAAGATCTCTGAAATCGGAGCACCCTTGCTCAAGAACGCATCGGCGCCATAGCGCATTGCTGCGTCGCGCACCGCCGATTCATCCACTAGAGAAAGCAACATCACTCGGGTGTCCGGCAGTTCTAACTTTATTCTTCTTGCTCCTTCCAAACCACCCATGCCCGACAGGGCGACATCCACCAATGCAACATCAGGCCTGAGTTGCCGCACCAAGGCCAGCAGCTCGGGACCGCTTGTCGCTTCCCCGACTACTTCAATGTCCTGTTCAGCCTCCGAAACGCGCCGGATGAATTTGCGGAATTCGCGGCTTTCGTCGGCGATTAGTATTTTTAGCATATACACTTCTTCGGTCTGGAGCCTGTCATTGAGATTACGATAATCGCTCCCGGCACCAGCCCGTCGGATTGCGTCACTACAAAATCTTCAGCTGTGTGTTCCACGTAAAGGCTAAGTGAGCCTCGAAACCCATGCAATACAGAGAGTAATGGATTGTTAGCCCTACAAGGCACTGTACGCCTTGCTGTTTTGCCCCCGACAGACTTGCATCCGCAGACCCGGGGGTGTGCCTGAGGGTGTTCGCGTTCATCCTATGCATAGTGTGTTTGGGCGAATATGGGGTCCGGCTCAGGTGTTTACCTTGCCCTATATGCAGGAAAGACCTTATTGCCGGGCGGCAAACACCCCCTACTATAGGCGTCACGCAATACTGGGAGCCTCACTCACGGAGAGAAGACTGGGAGGGTCCCCTGCCACCATGGGATCCTGAAACTTAACTCCCTATCCCGGTCCCCACAAAACTTCTCCGGCGAGGCTCCCGTTATCCGCTCCGACTGAGGAGTTTCTTAAAACAGAGTGAGCCTTACTTGAGGAGTGGCGCGAGGCTAGCTTCTCGGCATTTCCGCTGTGCCCACATCTTCTAAAGTGTAAGCTACGCGTCGCAAGCGGAGTTGCAAATTCGACGACAGAACTTGCACTTCTTTCCGATGAGCCTCCAAATGCTCTTCGGACAATTCGCTTATTTGCCGGCCGAACACCTTGAGTGCATTCTCGGATTCCGCGCTTAGCGCGGATTTGCTTTGCTGCGCAGACGCTACCACTACCGCATTCAGAGTGGCCGCGGCCTGTTGGCTTAACGACTCGCAAAATTTCTTTACAATCTGATCAGAAAGCGCGTCGAGCCGCAGAGCGGTCTGGTCGTAAAAGAAATTCAGTCTGCCCTCGATATAACTGCAAAACTCTTTGCATCTGCGGTCCAGCAGATCGCACAGCTGCGCATCCAGCTTCTGATCGGTGGCCTGTCGACTTTCGACCTGAATCGCATTTTCAATTGCTGATGCGAGGGCGACTTGAAAACTCCTGCTGGCATCCGTTCCACTTCCGCCATTCATAGAGGACCCGTTTGGCGGCGCCTTATAATCGTGTTCCGCCGGTGAGTCCGCGGTTGGGACCATTGCACCGTGCTCTTTAGTTGTTCGGTCCACAGTAAACTCCCTGACATTTGGCACCAGGACAGGGCGCGAGCCCGACAGGAGACGCAAACCGCGCCCGCTTTGAGAAAGTTCTGTTGTCGGCAGCGGTTTTTGTTCCAGCGAGCGGCTCTCCGGTGCCCGTTCCCCCGTATTGCGCATGTCGTTCATTCGCGCACACCCATCCGTTGGTGTCGAGGCAGCTTGAAAACTGGACCTGTAATTTGGGTATAGCGGAGCGGTCAGAAAGGCCGCGCTATTCCGCAACAGCCCGAGCAGAGCCTGTTCGGCCGTTGGCCAGCTTGAGCGGCGAAATCGCACCCATTCGGTCGATACTGCACGGCTCATCCGGCTCCCTGCATTGGCCAGCCGACTGCGGCGCCCCCACAACCAACTCTGGTAATTCGCGCGCGGACTTGTCATTGGAGACCTCACCTTGACGAGAAGAATCACGAATCCCGTATTGTCGCATTTTATTCCATAGCGTCTTAGTGCTGATATGCAAGGCTCTGGCCGTTTGGGTTCGGTTCCAGCGCGACTTCGCCAGGCAGTCCTCAATCATTCGCCGCTCCGCTTCGGCCCGGACTGAATAGACGAGCTGCCTTAAACCGGGCTCGGCAGGAAACTGCTCCCGGCCTTCGGGCTTGCGCTCTCGGAGTTCCGCAAGCGCTGCTTCATCGTCAGCTAAGACCAAATACCTACACACAAAGTTTTTCAGTTCGCGCACATTGCCAGGCCAAGAGTATTTCGCGCACGCGTCCATGAGCCGTTTAGAAAATCGCCTCTGTGGGCAGCTGAACTGAGACGACAGCTGCTTCATAAAATAGTCAAGAAACAGTGGAATATCTTCGCGGCGTTCGCGCAGGGCAGGAATTCGAAGAGTAATGGTATTCAGGCGATAATAGAGATCCGGGCGAAATAGCTTTTCGTTTAAAGCCTTCTGGATATCGATGTTCGTAGCCGCCAAAATGCGCACGTCCACAGTCAGCGTGCGCCGTCCGCCCAGCCGCGAAAACTGCTGGTCTTGCAGGACGTGCAAAAGCTTGGCCTGCAGCGTCGAGGGCATCTCACCAATCTCGTCGAGCAAAACCGTTCCATGCTCGCAGAGCTCAAACTGACCGGGCTTCGATTTCACCGCTCCGGTAAAAGCGCCGGCCTCATATCCGAAAAGCTCACTCTCCAGTAATTCCGAAGGCAACGCCGCGCAATTCACTTTCAAAAACGTGTTCTGTGATCTGGGGGAACGAGCGTGCAGAGCCCGGGCTACGAACTCTTTTCCCACTCCCGATTCCCCAAGCAGGAGTACTGGAACATCCACCTGAGCAACACGGTTAATCTGTTGGCGCAATTCTTCCATCGCGGGACTGAGCGTAAATCGCAGTTCTTCTGAGGGGGCGAAAGTCAAAGGGATTTCTTGCGTCCCTGCAGGTGTCTCTTTGAAGGAAATTACGCGGGGCGAAGCGCTCATCTATTTATTATTAACTCCTCGAATTGAGAACAGGGCGACGACCTACACCGTATGACCTCGTCGTATGCGCCCGCGGGCCATGGCAAGTCTGTGGAGGCCCGCCCACACACTATTCCCAAATTGGCGAGTCCGCCATCGGTCCATGGCTGCATTCGCAGCAGGAAAAGTCCCTAGAACCGTGTAGGGAGTCCACTGACCTGATAGTGTTTACGCCTGAACCAGGCCTCGCCGGATGGCGTACCGCACCAAACCCGCAGTCTCGTGTATGTCGAGTTTCTCCATAATGCGCGTGCGGTGTGTTTCCGCTGTTTTCACGCTGATGTTCAGGACACCTGCCACTTCTTTGGTGGTCTTTCCTTCCGCGATCAACTGGAGTACTTGTCGCTCGCGGGGACTAAGTGGCTCCGAGGAGAGCTCGGTCTTGTTCTGGTACGCCTGCACGACAGCGCGAGAAACTTCAGGGCTCAGATACACACCGCCGCGGGAAGCTTCGCGAATTGCCTGCACCAGATTCTCGGCGGCGTGCGTTTTTACGACATATCCTTTCGCGCCCACCCGCAGCGCGTCCAGGAGATAGGGGTCCTCGTCGTGAACTGTGAGAAAAACAGTCTTTGTCTGCGGCGAAACTTTTTGAATTTCTTTCGCGGCATCAATGCCGTTTAACACGGACATGCTTACGTCTAGTACTGCTACATCTGGGTGCAGAGATTCCGCGATTTTGACCGCCTCTTGTCCGTTCGATGCCTCTCCCACAATTTTCAATCCTTCCCGCTCCAACAAAACCTTCAATGATTGCCGTACTATTTGATGATCGTCCGCGAGTATCACCTGGATCGGCATTCTAAGCCTCCAAGGGAACCAATATGTGTATCTCAGTTCCCTTCTGTGGTGCAGATTTGATTTGCAATGTACCGCCGAGAACGTGAACCCTTTCGCGTATCCCCTGCAGGCCGAGCGCATTGCCATTTCTCAACGAGGCCGGATCAAATCCAACTCCGTCGTCACGAATACAGCAGTGAAACTCTCCTGCCGTTTGCCAGAGCTGGATGTTCGCGCGCGATGCCTTGGAGTGTCTGGCAATGTTGTTGAGTGCTTCTTGCGCCACACGGTACATCGCCGCTTCGAGCGTGGTCGTTAGACGTTGCCCGAGTTTGCCATCCACGCTTGCGGGTATTCCAAAGCGTTTGGTGAGTTTTTCGGCGAGGGACTGCAACGCCGGCACAAGACCGTAATCATCGAGAATCGCCGGCCGCAGCTCGTGTGAGAAGTGTCGTAATTGTTGTTCGATTTGCTCCAAGAGCGTTTCTACCTCGCGAATCCGTCCGCGCTTCACAGCAGGAAGATCTCGCGCCGCGTCCTGCAACTGAATGTGGACGGCTGCCAGGAGTTGGCCGGACTCGTCATGAAGAGCACGTGCAATCCGGCGAGTTTCGCCCTCGAGCGCCTCGTTCAGCCGTCGCAATGTAGCATTCGCCTCGCCAAATGCGCGGTGCGTCATCTCAAACGGCGACATTGTCTCGACAAAAAACTCACCCGCGCGCCGTACCACATCGAGATTCGGATTCTCGCGCACCTTCGCCTCCAGGGCGCCCTGATGCAAAGCCACCATGTCGAGAATGCCGTGTCCCTCCGCGAGCGCGCGCCGCCCGAATTCGTATGCCTGCTTCAGAGCAGTTTCGTCACCCTGTCGCAGATAACCGCCGAGTGCCCTCTCGTAGTCACTCTGTAACCCAGCCACGAGTTGCCTCCTTCTGAAGCCCAGAATACTGGACCACAAGAACCAGAGCGTCGTCCGTCCCTCGCGCGTGATGCGCTAAAATACTTTCGGCCGTACGCTGGACCGGGTCGCCGACCATCATCCCCCCGAGGAAATCGTTCCGTACTCCATCCGTAGCAAAGACAAGCGTGTCGCCACGCGACACGGGAAGAATGCTGGCGATTAAATTTGGCAATTGGTCACCGACGACTCCCCCACGCAATGACAGCAATTCCTGACTCACCGTACCGTAGGAATCTCTATGAAGCAGCACGCCCTCAACATTTCCGACGCCGAGCCACGTAACTGTGCTCTCCATCGGGTTAAACGTGGCGATGCTCATCACCACCCCGCGCGTGCCGCGCAACTTCTGGTGGCACGTCCGGAACAGCGGGATGACCGACAGGCTGTCATTCTCTTGCAAAGTTTCCGCCGCGATTCTCGCCGCGCTCGCCGCGTCTTCCCCGTGACCCAGTCCGTCTATTACCGCCACTAGTGCTCCATGGGATGATTGGATGATCACGTATTTGTCGCCGCTCTCACTTTGGCCAGGCAATGTTTGGGCCGCGATACCGCAGTCGAGCGGCAATCCTTTTATCTTTTCCATTTGCGCGCCGTCACCGTAGTGCCAAACCCAATTCTCGACTCGATCTCAAATTCGTCCATCAACCGGCGGACGCCGGCCAATCCGAGACCCAGACTTCGCGAGGTTGAAAAGCCGCCCTGCAACGCTCTTCGAATATCCGGAATCCCGGGACCTTGGTCCTTCGCGCGAACCATAATTCCCCGCTGCCCGCCGCGCTCGACCAATCGAAGAATGATTTCTCCCTGCTTTGCATACTGAACTATATTTCGCGCCAGCTCCGAAATCGCCGTCGCGATCAATGTGAGCTCGCTCGAGGAAAATCCGAGTGTGGCCGCCAGCGTCCGCCCCTTTTGCCGCGCCCCCACAATATCCGTGTCTCCCAGTATCTGAACGGCCGCCTCCGTAACCACGATGTCCCGGGCGCGAGTCATCGAAACCGATGCTCCGGCATGCGAAGCCAGCGCCTCGCGCTCACCGTCCACGAGAGCTCGCTTCCTTCCCCGGTGCCGGGCCTTTCTTATTCAGGAAGGCGATACCTTCTTCGAGGTCTAAGGCTGTGGGAACCCCTTCCAGCTTGAGACCTAATTGCACCATGGTGAAAGCCACGTCGGGCTGTATACCGACGATTACCGTTTCTGCTCCCCGTAAGCGAATCATGAACGTGATGTCCCTGAGGGTGCGTGTGGCGAATGAATCCATCACGTCCAGAGCGGTGACGTCCACAATTACTCCGCGCGAACGGAACATTCCAACCTGTTGCACGATGGCGTCACGCAACTGGAGCAGGTCCGCGTCGGACAGGGCGGATTGAATCGACGCGATGAGGTAGGGACCTTGTTTGAGGATCGGAACTTCCACTCGTCACGTCCTCAGTTGTGAACTGTGGTCGGCCGATTCACCGGAAGGAACCACTTTGTATCCCAGCAGATGTTCGGCTTCTTCAATGCCTCCTTGGAGGTCGCCGACCGTGTTCATTTTGCCCAGGTCGACCCCGATAGTTACGAGCGTCTGGGCAATTTCAGGCGACAGTCCGGTGATAATTACGGTGGCGCCCAGCAGCCGTGTAGCTTCGACGGTTTGCACCAGATTGTTCGCCACGTTCGCATCCATCACGGGCACGCCGGTAATGTCAATAACTACGACCTTGGCACGGTTGGTGCGAATTCCTCGCAGCAGCTGCTCGGTGAGCTGCCGCGCTCGCTGCGGGTCAATCACGCCGATAATTGGCAGAATCAATAGGCGTTCGCGCACTTGGAGCACAGGCGTTGACAACACTCGAATCGCTTCCTGTTGTTCGCGAATCACGCGTTCCCGCTCTTGCACGAAACCAACCGCCACGGTATTCGCGATCCGGTTTGCGGCAGGCTCGTACGCGTCGAGGATGCGATTCAGGAGCGCAAAATCATTTTGGTATTTCGCGAACAAAGACCGCGCCAGCACGTCGCGCAACAACAGCACGATTCCAATGACCTCGTGCGTCTCGACGCCGCGCGGAATAATGCGTTCAGACAGGTTTCGCGCGTAGGCTTGCAGCGCTTCGAATGTACCGGTCTCGAGCGCTTCGACGTAATTGTCATACACTGACGTCGCTTCAGCGAAGATTTCATCTTTCGTCATCGCAGTCAGCAATCTGGCTTCGGTGATGCGACGGGCCCACTCTTCCCTCAATTGCGTGCGGTTCTGGCGCAAGTGGGCGACAAGTTGTCGTAGGAGTTCGGCGGTGGATTGCGCGGCATGATGCGAAGAAGTGTTGAGGATGGTGCGTGTCTCCTGCTCCATGTGGAGTTCTCCTCGCTGAGCCAATTTAGGAAACTGAGACTCCCGTATTCAGCGGAGTATTTTACAGATAACACAGGCCTTGTGAATCCGGCGCTTTCCCATGCAAATATCGGGTGTTACACCTACAGCCTCTCCTGTAGACCGAATGCGGCTCTTTTGCGCACATTTCCTTTTAACGCAGAATTCAAACCTAAGTCATCGAGGATTGACACTTCCCGTTTAAAACTGTTCCCTCGTTGATGCGAAATTTCGATTTTGGCGACCATTTGATTCCCTACAACCCGGCGAGAAAGATCGAAGGAGGACATCTGTGTCTACCTCAGAAGCGATTCGTGTGTACGTGGGCCGCGCGTTTCTAACATTGTTGGTCATCTCTTTTTTGATCTTGAGCATGCATCGCACGGCGGCGCAAACGGACCGTGCCACGCTAGAGGGCACAATCACCGATCCAAGCGGCGGAACTGTCGCTGGTGCGAGCGTCAATGTCACAGAAGTCGCCACTGGCATCAGCCAAATACGCAAAACGAACTCACATGGCTACTACCTCTTTCCCGGTCTTGCCGTCGGCGAGTACACGATCAGCGTTTCAAACCCAGGGTTCAAGAGCAAAAACCTCGAAAGCGTCGTCCTCCAGGTGGGCGAGACGCGTACGCTCGATGTCCAACTCACGGTAGGTGAGGTGGATGAAAAAGTCGAAGTTAAAGCGGAAGCAAATCCGCTCGAGCGTACTTCCGCGGCGAGCGCGACCGTCATAAGCACTAATCAGATCGCTAACCTTCCAGTGAATGGCCGCGACTGGTCCGGGTTAACGCTACTTGCGCCGTTTGCGCAGGATGACGGTGGCGGCGATCAACGCACAATTCGATTTGCCGGTCGCGCTAGAGACGACAACAATTTCAATTTTGACGGCGTCGATGCCGGTGGCATTCAGGAGCAAGCCCAGAAATCGCAAGTTCGTCTGCAAATCTCCGAGGACGCTGTCGAAGAATACCGAGTTAACAGCGCTCTGTATGACGCGGAATATGGTACCCAAGCCGGCGGACAAATCAACGTCGTCACCAAGTCTGGCAGCAACGATTTTCACGGCACTTTGTTCGGTTACTTCAGAAATTCCATTTTTGATGCTCGGAACTTCAACGATGGCGCACCAGATCCGATCACCGGCGCTTTCGTTCCAACGCCGGTGCTTCCCTTCCGCATGGGGCAGTACGGTTTAACCTTTGGCGGCCCAATCCAGAAAGACAAAACCTTCTTCTTCATCAGCTACGAAGGCCTGCGCCAGTTACAGCAGGACACCTCAAACGGCACGATTTTCGTTCCTAGCGCAAGTTTTGTTCAAGACATCCTTGTGAATGGTCGAACAGTCACCACAACGAATAACGGAGTGACCACGACCACGACATTCAACCCAACACCCCAAATGTGCGCGATTCTCCAGGGGTTTCCCTGGCGCGCTTCGACAGGAACAGTCGCAGGCTGCGCTCCAAAGGTCGTCTTCCCGGACAGCTTTTTCAGCAATTGTTCGTTGCCAGCCGCAAACTGCGGATTGCAACTGGGCCCGAACGACATGGTGACTGATATAGAGAACTTCACTCATCCAATCCAGACCACCGTGCACGAAGACACCTGGCTCGTTCGCATCGACCACAAGTTCAGCGACAAGACCACTCTCTACGGACGCGCGCAGCGTGACATCAGCTTGGTTAACGCACAGATTGGCGTAACCGGCGGCCTCGACGATGCTGCAACAATCAACCATCCGGCGAACTATCTCTTGGCTCTTCAGCACGTGTTCACCTCAAACATTTTCAATGAGACCAAGTTCTACATCAATCGCTCGCCGTTCAATAATCCCGAAATCAGTACACTCACCTACGGGATCAACAGCAACCTTCTCAGTGGTATCCCTAACGAATCTGCGGATATCGAAATCGGCACGACTTACGGGCTGGTGGACAACTTGACCTGGACTCATGGTCGCAATGCATTTGCCATGGGCATGGAGTATCGCCGCGTCCGGCTCAATCAGGGCCAGACCGCCAATAGCAATCTCAATTTCGGCGATGATGGAAGCGTGATCTCCGGGACCCTGAGCAGCATCAGTGTCATTGCGCCATGGTGCTGTCACGGTCTCCGCCGTAATTTCCTCATGCCCTACTTTCAGGACGCATGGAAGGCGACGCCGACCTTCACAGTCACCGCGGGTCTTCGTTGGGAGTATTACGGCGTTCCGCACGAGGCCACCAATCGCACCACCGTCTTCGACTTCTTCACATTCCACGGCGCTTGCCTTGGTACCGGCTCCGGCAACACTCCATTCCCAGCGCCGATCAATACGCCGCCGTGCCCTGCGAATCCTGTTCTTAGCAACCCCGACTATCGCGATTTTGATCCGCGCGTCAGCGTGGCGTGGGCTCCTTCAGCCCTCCACGGCAAGACGGTCTTTCGAGCGGGCTTCGGCCTATACCACGGCGCGGCTCAAAATGATGATCTCAACGCCGGCCTGGAAAGCGACACCTTCCGCGTGAAGGTGAGTAGTCCCGGCGTCGTCCTGCCTGCCTATGAACAGGAGATCCCGGATCTCTCCGGCCTCCCCGCCGGCAAGGCCCCCAATCACCCGCGCGAGCTGCAGCGCGAAGATCGTCGTAATCTTTATGCCGTGGAATGGGGCGCGACTGTCGAGCATCAGCTTCCCGCGAACTTCCTGGTATCCGCCTCTTACCTCGGCAGTCACGGTGTTCGTTTGTTCTCCCGCGGAGCGGTGAATCTTTGCTCCATCCCCGTAACGCTAAACGCTGCTCAAACCGATTGCGTGCGTCCTTTGGATCAGTTCTATCCCAACGGAAATCCCTTCGGCTCCGTGGACTACAAGAGCGACATCGCTTCCAGCTTCTATGACGGACTTGCTATCGCCCTCGAACATCACTGGAGCAACGGCCTGTCTTTCGAGACCCGCTACACTTATTCTCATTCCATCAACGATGGATCGGTCGGTGGTGGCGAGTCCAATGCCCCCCAAAACGTCAACTGCCTCGCTTGTGACAAAGGCCCCAGCGTGTTCGACATTCGCCACAATTTTACCGCCAACTTTGTCTATGCGCTGCCCTTTGGCCCGGGTGCCCGCTACTTCAACCAAGATGGCGTGGCCGGAAAGCTTGCTGGCGGGTGGCAATTGAGCAGTGTCGGCCTCTACCACACCGGTCATCCACTTACGGTCGTCATGGATTTACCGAATAACGTCGATCCCGTGCTATTCCCCAACAATCCATTCTGCTGTCAGGGTCCTAATGCGCCCTTTTCAGACACCTACCTGCTTCCCGACGGCAACGATCAGACGACCACGCGTCCCGATTTGGTGCCCGGCGTTCCTCTGACCTTGCCGGGCGGCGGCCACAATGGCGTCCCCCTCGTTAATTTTGCGGCTTTTCAAGCGCCCCCTGTCGATGCCAATGGAAACTTCCTCCGGTATGGC
>DATGJE010000385.1:0-5197 GCA_035295305.1 Candidatus Acidiferrales bacterium
CGCAATCCCGCGGCCAAAAGCGGCGCGAGAACCTTGTGTTCGGCGGCGGCGCGATGGCCGGGACGAAACTCGTGCGTGTCGTCCGCATTAATTCCGTAAGCAATTGCCGCAAAGCCGCGTTCGCTCGCCAGCGCTTCCATCTTGTCGAACAGTTCATCCTTGCAGTGGTAGCAACGGTCCGCCTGATTCGCCACATACAATGGATTCGCGAATTCTTCCGTGCGAATGCATTCATGCTGAATGCCTGTCGCTACGGCGAAACGTTGCGCTTCCTCGCGATCATGCTCCGAAAAACTCGCCGACAGTGCCGTTACGGCGAGCGCCCGTTTACCCAGTGCCTGATGCGCAGCCCACGCCAGATAAGCCGAATCAGCGCCGCCGGAGAAAGCGATCAGCAGGGAGTCGATTTGCCGCAGCTCGGCAATCATGCGCTCCTGCTTGCGTCGCGACTCGTCAATTCCGGCAGGCTTCGCGCAACCACCATTCGATTGCGTCATTTTTCCGGTCTGTTGAATTTCTTTCAGTGTCGTATTTTGCGTGAGGTCGCGCATGCGGGAAACAGTATAGCGCGAATTTGCCTATTGAAAATCGAGCATCACGTCCACCGTCGCCGGCTGTGCATTTTTCTGCAGAAAGTTTCCAACTTTATCTTGCGCCGCCGGCAATCCTCTCAATGCGTCGCCGATTCCTTTCGCAAGAAAATAATCGTAGAAAGTCTTGTCAAACACTTGTCCTGCCGGAATGCGCCAAGCCGCGCGAAGCTTCCGCTCGGCATCGACGGAAAGTCCCGTCAGCACCAGATTCCCCATTTTGTATTGCGGGCCTTCGGAAATATCCACGCGATACGAAGCGCGATGCGTCGCGTCGTCGAAACTTTCCTTGGGCGCGACGCTTGCGTCCAGATAGCCGCGATGCCCGTAAGCGTCCTCGACGCTCTGCAGCAACGCCACGATTTTCATTCCGTCCGCGGATTGTCCCACCGTCAGACCGCTCTGCGTCACCAGCGCGTCCAAATCATTGTTCGTGTACGCGTGATTCCCGTTCCAGGCGATTCCTCCCCACGAATAGGTCGGGCCCGTTGTGATTGGCACGATAACCACCACGCTCTTCGGCAGCGGCCCGCGCGGATCTGCCTCAAATCGTGCTTCGGGACGCCCGAAAACCGCGCGCAGATAACCGCGGCCGAAATAGATTGGCCGAACATGCTCGAAATCGAAGCGCTCGACCTCTTCCCGCGAAAATGGTTTCCCGACCAGATTCTGCAATTCATCCCGGACGCCGCGATCATTTGTCGCCAGCGGATCCGTGAACTGAATCGCGCCAATCGTTAAGTCGGCTCCCTCCACGCTGAAGCGCAAAGTTTTTTGATCGGTTCCGGGACGCGAACTCATTTGGTGCTTCACCGTGGCATGCACGCCGCGCGTGGCCAGAGTTTTTTCGAGCGTTTGCGCCATTGTGTCGAGCACCGTGCCTGTTGCCGGAGCCGTGCCGTGGAAGGGAAGTCCCGCCTGATTCAAGGCAGCGGTCAGCTCATCATCCGTAAACCACGGGAAATTGTCGAACGAGACGGGAAAAGTCGGCGCGTCCTGCAACTCAAACGTCACGCGCAGGCCGCCCGCTTCACCGGAGTAGCGGTAGCGCACGCTCGAAAACAGTCCTGTATGCGCCAGCCGATCCGCCGCGGCCTGGATCGTGTCGCGATTCACGGTGGCCACGTTTTGCAATCCGCTCAGCGCCGTCACTTGTTCCGTCGAATACGCCTGTGAACCTACCTGCGTAACCGAAAGGAGTTTCGCATCGCTGGTTGATGACGCTTCCTGGGATAAAGCGGAAGGACAAAAACTCGCAAACAACGCCACAACAACGCAAACTGGCAACCATCGCCGAAACAATCGCAAACCGCGCGTCAACACCAGCGCCAACAAGGGACCGCGAGTCATACCTGCAATTCTAAAGCACGGCTCGCAGAATGGGAACCATCTGTTTGTTTATTCCACCGTCACCGATTTCGCCAGATTCCTCGGCTGGTCCACATCGCATCCGCGGCGTACGGCAATGTGATACGCCAGCAATTGCAGCGGCAAAATTTCCAGAATCGGTGTCAAAATCTCCGGCGCCGCGGGGATCTCGATCACATGGTCCGCAGCCTCGCGCGCCAAATGATCGCCTTCGGTCACAATGGCAATCACAATCCCGTCGCGCGCTTTCACTTCCTTGATGTTCGACACGGTCTTTTCATAGCGCGTCATCGACGCCGCGTCATTCTCATCGCGCGTCGCAATAATCACGACGGGCAAATTTTCGTCAATCAGCGCGTTCGGTCCATGTTTCATCTCTCCCGCCGGATAGCCTTCCGCGTGAATGTACGAAATTTCCTTGAGCTTCAGCGCCCCCTCGAGCGCAATCGGGTAATGTATGCCGCGTCCCAGGTACAAAAAGTCCGAATGCCGGAAGAACTGCCGTCCCAGCGCCTCATATTCCTCGTCGCGTTGCAGCACTGCTTCCATCTTGTGTGGCAGGCGCGACATTTCCTGTACGATTTTCTTTCCCGCGTCGGGAGAGGTCTTGCATCGCAACTCGCCGATGTGCAGCGCCAGCAGCGCCAGCGCCGTCAGCTGCCCCGTGAACGCCTTCGTCGACGCCACGCCGATTTCGGGCCCCGCATGCGTCAATATCGTCCCGCTCGCCTCGCGCGTAATCATTGACCCCACCACGTTGCAAATCGCCAGCGTCTTCGCGCCCTTTTGACGCGCCTCGCGTTGCGCCGCCAGCGTGTCCGCGGTCTCGCCCGACTGGCTGATCACTACTACCAGACTATTCGCGTCAACAATCGGATCGCGATACCGGAATTCGCTTCCGTAATCGACTTCCACCGGAATGTGCGCCAACTTCTCCATCATGAATTTCCCGGCCAACCCCGCGTGCCAGCTCGTGCCACATGCGACGATTTTTATATTTTCGAATTCGCGAAATTCCTTCTCCGTGATGTCCATCTCGTCCAGGAAAACTTTTCCGGAATCGAGCGATACGCGTCCCACCAGCGTGTCCCGAACCGCGCGAGGCTGCTCGAAGATTTCCTTCTGCATGAAATGCTTGAATCCGCCCTTTTCCGCCATGATCGGGTCCCACGTGATGTGCTGCACCGGACGCTCAATCGCCGCACCATCGAAATCCGTCAGCCGCACGCCGTCGGCGGTAATCACCGCAATGTCGCCATCCGCCAGAAACACCACATCGCGCGTGTGATGCAGCACCGCCGGAATATCGCTCGCCACGAAATATTCGTTCTGCCCTAAGCCGATCACCGCCGGAGGACCCCAGCGCGCCGCCACGATTTTTTGCGGGTCGCGCGTCGAAATCACCGCCAGCGCATAAACGCCGGTCAGTTGCTTCACCGTTTTTTGTACTGAGCCCTCGAGCGAGCCATTGAAGTTCTCTTCGATCAAGTGCGCGATCACTTCCGTATCCGTCTCGGTCAAAAACTTGTGCCCTTTTTGAATCAGGTGCTGCTTCAATTCCAGGTAGTTCTCGATAATTCCGTTGTGCACCACGACGATTTCGCCTTTGCAGTCGCGGTGCGGATGCGCATTCTCTTCCGTCGGACGACCGTGCGTGGCCCAGCGCGTGTGCCCGATGCCGTATTGTCCATCGAGCGGACACAGACGTATCGCCTCTTCCAGATTCCGCAATTTCCCCGATGCGCGCCGGATATCCAGCTTGCCGTTCTTTGTGACCACGGCGATTCCTGCCGAGTCATATCCGCGGTATTCCAGCCGCTTGAGGCCGTCGAGAATCAGCGGCACTACTTTTTTCGGCCCGATGTAGCCTACGATTCCGCACATAAATTCCGTCGCTCGCTTTCTTTCCTCGCTGCGCGCCCGCGTTGAATCCGGCGCCGCGCGATTCGTTCAGGTTAGCATATTCCGCGCCGTCAGTAAGACTTGAACGTAGCGCAACGCCGATGAGTGAACGCTGCGGGAGGAACTGAATTTTACGAGACGGGACTGCGAATTTGCGAACGGGAAGCGGCGTTGCTAGGAATTCATTCGACAATTTCGTAGCGGAATTCCTCGATCACTGGATTGGTCAACACTTCGCGCGCGATTTTCTCCACCTGCGCCTTGGCTTCCTCGGCGCTCACTCCATCGAGGTCGAGCACAAAAAATTTCCCCTGCCTCACCTGCTGCACTTTGGAATATCCTAGGGACGACAATGCGTGCTGGATGGTTTGTCCCTGAGGATCAAGCACTGTCGTTTTCGGCATGACCCAAACGTGAGCTTTCATGCGCGGCATTATAGCAGGCCCAGCCTCGCCGTCTCGGCGCGAAAATTCGTAATCATCCTGCGCTCCTCATCGTTGGGCAAAAATGCGTATCGAAAGCTCGCCTCCGCCAAATCCGCCACCTGCGCCGCGCTCAGCCCCATTTGTTCCATCGTCACTCGATAACTTTCATTGAGGCTCGTATGAAACATTGCGGGATCGTCAGTTGAAAGCGTGGCTGGAACGCCTCGCGCAATGAATTCAGGCAGGGGATGCTGTTCGATGCGAGCTTGTGTGACGCCGAGCAATTTTGCGAGCGCGCCGGTGCGGAGATTGCTTGCAGGGCAGATTTCGAGCGGAATGCCGCGCTCGATCAGGATGGCCATCAGCTTTTCGTCGCGAATCGCGGCGATGCCGTGGCCGATGCGTTCCGCGCCGAGAACTTCAATCGCGTCGCGAACCGCCTGGGGTCCGGCCATTTCGCCAGCATGAGCGAGGCGATGAAGTCCTTCGGCGGCGGCATAGTCGTATACTTTGCAGAAATCAGCAGCGGGAAGCGATTCTTCGTCGCCACCCAATCCAAAGGCAACGACGCCTTCCGATTTCATTTGTGCGGCGAGGCGCGCAACGTCCATCGCCTTTACCGCGCCGAACTGGCGCACCGCGTCAAAAATCCACTGAACGCGCAAACCGCGCCCCGCCGCAAGTCTCGCCCGCGCGACGCCCTCCCGAATCGCCGCGAAATTCATCTCCACATTTTGTTTTCGCAGCAACATCACTCCAACCGACAGCGTTATCTCCGCATAACGGCAATTCTCCACGGTCATGCGCGCCGCCGTCACTTCCGTGAGCCGCGCATAATCCTCCGGCTCGCGCAAATACGAAGTCGCCCACTTGAATAACTCCAGGAAATCTGCAAAAGTTCGCGTCGTGTAG
>DATGJE010000386.1:0-6552 GCA_035295305.1 Candidatus Acidiferrales bacterium
CTGTGTTCGCGAGCGTTGCGTTTTGGGCCGCAGCGAATTTCGCTCGAGGAGCTTTTGCTGCGTCACTCGCTCGGGCTAAGTGGCACAAATGTGGAGCGCGAGCCGGGCGCGTCTGGCGTAATGATGATTCCGGTGCCGCGCAGCGGAATTTTCGAGCGGGTCGGAGGCCTGGAAGACGCGGAGCGCGTTCCGAATGTCACGGAGATCCGCATCACAGCGCGGTTAAAAGATTATGTCGCGGCTTGGCCGGAAGGCTCGAGCTATCTCGGCTTCATTTTCGCGCGCGCGGAAACGCCAAATGAGGCTGAAGCAGCGCTCCGTGCTGCACATGCTAAATTGCTGTTTGAATTCTCTCCCCGCTTGCCGGTGGAACACCCCGTCACAGGAAGAATTTCTGCATAAGCCGGAGTTGGAATCTCCTTTGCTAGCTCTTTGATTTCTGCGCAACGTAGCCGGGAGGCAACTGCGCGCCTTCGCCAAAGAAGAAATTTTCCATCTGCTCGGCAATAATTTTCTGCGATTGAGGGTCAAGAGGGTTCAGCCGGTACTCATTCATAATCATTTTCGAGTGCTCGATCCACATCTTCCATCCCTCTTTGGAGACGTTGTCGTAGATCCGCTGGCCCAACTCGCCCTTCCATGGCGGACGGTCCAGGCCGGGCATCTCGCGCCCAAACTTCACGCACTTCACCATGTGCGCACCTTCCGCCGCAGGTTGCGATGCGGATTGCGGCTGCTGCGGACTCTCGCACTTTTCATCGGCCATTCATTCCTCCCAGGTTCGGCTGCCAATACTTCGAAGATACTGCAAATGCGGGTGAATTCCTAGAGGCGCTCGTCAGGTGTGCAGAAATTGCACGAAGCGAGTGACACGAAAGACGATGTTACAGTGCGATGAACATTGGCGCCGGAAACTGGGGAGACGCCATATCGGCGAGACCCTATTGTGAATATTCTGTAACGATCCTGCCGTCTTCTTGCTGACGCGCACGCCTTCCGCTATGCTCTCGCTATCGTGAGTCCTCATTCGCGAATCCTCATCATTGAAGACGATAAAGACATTGTAGAGTTGGTTCGCTACAACCTCGAAAAGGATACTTTCCAGGTCATGGCGTGCGGCGATGGCGTCAGCGGTCTGGCGCAAATCAGGAAATCGTCTCCCGACTTGCTCATTCTCGATCTGATGCTTCCAAAACTCTCCGGCTTGGAAGTCTGCAAGGAAATTCGCCGCGACGAGAAACTAAACCGTCTGCCCATTCTCATGTTGACCGCGCGCGGCGAGGAAGCGGATCGGGTTGTGGGCCTTGAACTGGGAGCCGACGACTACGTCACAAAGCCGTTCAGTCCCCGCGAGCTTGTCGCCCGCGTCAAGGCGCTGCTTCGGCGCGTTCATCCGACAGGGGAAGAAGCAAGAGCTCTCGAAGTGGGTTCACTCCGCGTTGATCCGGTTTCTTATCGCGCCCAGCGCGAAGGGAAAACGCTTCCTCTGAGCACTCTCGAATTCCGATTGCTCTATTATTTGGCGTCCCGGCCCAATCGCGTCTTCTCGCGCGATCAGTTGCTCGATGCAGTCTGGGGAGACAACCGGTTTGTCACGCCCCGCAGCGTTGACGTTTACGTTCGGCGGCTGCGCGAAAAAATGGAAAAAAATCCGGAGAAGCCCGAATACTTGAAAACTGTTCGCGGAGCGGGCTACATCTTCGAAACCAGTGCGAGCTAAATAATTGAAGCCCGTCAGAACCAGCCTCTTTTGGAAACTCGGACTCACCTATCTGGTGCTTTTGCTCGCCGTCCTGGCCAGTGTCGATTTCTACGTAGCACGCGTTCTGCGTCAAGACTATATTCGCGCCGCGAACGAACATCTCAGCTCTCTCGCGCAACTCGCGAAGGACCGTCCGCCTTCGCTTGACGATCCCGCGGCTCTCGCGTCCTGGGCTTCATGGATGTCTCGCAGCGGAGCGCGCGTCACGGTAATTGCCGCGGACGGCAGAGTTCTCGCCGATTCCGCTCACGATATTGAAACCATGGAGAACCATGCGAATCGCCCCGAATTCCGCCAAGCCATGGCGGCCGGAGCAGGTCAGTCGGTCCGCCACAGCCATACACTGGATCGGGATCTTGTGTATTGGGCCATGCGCTTCGATCGTCCTCCAGCGTCGCCCGTCATTATTCGTTTCGCGACGCCGCTTGCCAAAATCAACACAGCACTCGCGCAGGTGCGCCGGAATCTTTTGGAAGTATCGTTTCTGATCCTGCTTCTGGGCATCGCAGTTTCGCTTCTCTTCTCGCGTCGTTTTGCAAATCGCGTGGCACGCCTTCAGGAGTTTTCACGGCGCGTTGCCGGAGGGGACTTCCGTCCCTTGCCGCAGGAGCGCGGCAACGACGAGCTTGGCGATTTGGCGCGCATCCTCAATGAGACAGCCGTTCGTCTGGAAGCTACGATTCGCTCACTCACCGAGGAACGCAATCGCTCTGCTGCAATTCTGCGCAGCATGGTGGAGGGTATCGCCGTGGTCGATGCCCGCGAGCGCGTCACTTTTTGCAATCAGGCATTTGCGAAAATTTGGGATGCAGGTTCGGTCGGCATCGAAGGCAAGCCTGCCATAGAAGTGATCCGGCAAACTCATGTCCTCGAATTAATCCGCCAAGCGCTTTCCGGCGAAGAAACTCTTCACGGGGAGATTTCTTTGGGAACCGCGCAGCCACGCAATTTCTCCGTAACCGTTGCGCCAATTCGCTCGTTCAACGACGTTATTACTGGTTCTGAGACGAAGCAAAAAAGCGAGACATTTGGAGCCGTTGTTGTCCTCCACGAAATTACGGACCTTCGCCGCCTCGAACAAGTGCGGAAGGACTTCGTCGCCAACGTTTCCCACGAACTCCGTACCCCGCTCACCGCAATTCAGGGTTTTGCTGAAACGCTTCTCACCGGCGCCCTCGAAGACCAGAAAAATAACCGGCATTTCGTCGAAGTCATTCGGAATCATGCCGCTCGTTTGTCGCGCCTGACTGACGATCTCCTGAAACTCTCTCGCATCGAGGCGGGAAAGTTGGACATGGATTTTCAGCCGGTGGATATTGAGGCGTTGACTGGAGCCGCCGTCGAATCCGCGCGCGCTGCAGCCAGCCAGAAGCAGCTCTCGCTGGGCGTCGCGGATGTGCCGCGGAATCTTCCCCGTATCCTCGGCGACGCCAGCCTTCTTCGCGAAGTGATGCGCAATTTGCTGGATAACGCCATTCAATACACGCCTGCAGGTGGCAGCATTAGTGTTAGTGCGACTAGAAGGGAAGGTTTCGTGGTGATTACGGTTGCGGACACGGGGATTGGAATCCCGCAAGCCGACCAAGTCCGCATCTTTGAGCGATTTTACCGTGTCGACGCCGCACGCTCGCGCGAAGTCGGCGGCACAGGTCTCGGCCTCGCCATCGCCAAGCACATTGTCGAAGCTCATGGCGGGCAGATATGGGTCGAAAGCACGGTCGCAGAGGGCTCGCAATTCCATTTTTCCCTGCCTGTCGCTGCTTAAGCCTTTCTCGTAGACTCAATGTGTGTGTTATCTCCCTGCAATGTCTTCCGCTTATGCTTCTCGTGTAAAAGTCCCATCGGATAAGCCCTTGAAACAGGAGGCCAGACCATGGCATCGCCAGCCACCAGCCCCGGAAACGTGTATCAGACGGCTCTCGAAAGTTATCTTGTCTCCATGGCGCGCACGGTCGAAAGCTCGGTCAGCCGGGCCCTGGAGGCTCTGCTTTCCAGCAACGAGGAAATCGCCAGCGGAGTGTTCGTCACCGAGCCGCGCATCAACGAGATGGAAATTATCATCGACGATCATGCGGTTCGCCAGCTTCGCGGTGGTAACTTGCCCGAAGACGAAGTGCGCCACATCGTGGCCACCTTGAAAATCAACAACGATTTGGAGCGCATGGGCGATCTGGCAGTCAATATTTGCCAGCGCGTCATCTCTCTTTCCCAAATGCCCGGTGTTGAGCCGCCAGCCGAGCTCGAACCGATGGCCGCTTCCGTGCGCGCCATGGTCGGCCGCTGCCTCGGCGCGCTTATCTATCGCAACCTCACGCTCGCCAACGAAGTCCTCGAAAGCGAGGAGGCGATTGATGACTTCCGTGACCAAATCTTCGAGTACCTGCTTTCGGCAATGAAGCAAGACTCTTCACTGGTTGCTGCCCATGTGCAGTACATGCTGGCGACGCGAAACATGGAGCGCATCGCGGACCACACCACGAACATTGCCGAAGACATCGTCTTCTGGCTGCGTGGCCTCGACATCCGCCACAATCGATCTAACTCATTTAATATCAGTAGCGGCAAGCTCCCCCTCTGAGTAGTTGTAACAGAACATTCATCTGCTCCTTATCTTCCGTTCAAATGCATATCGCAGACTCTCCTCGATCCACGGAGCAGAACTTGACCGACACCCCACTATACCAACCTTGCGGAAGAGTCTGCTGCGTCACCCCGATTGGCTGGCATCGCCCGGTGCCAGCCACCCTCTTTTTTGGTGCTGAGCAGCCACGCCGGTGTTTACCAGGTTGGCGTCTCGGGCGCTCGCTGATTCCCAATGTTCAATCTCAAACAAAAAACGCGAAAACATCCTCAAGGAGGAGTGAATGAGAAGGATCTTGGTTGGCTTTGTGGCAATGGCGCTTATGTCAGCGATGCCCACATTTGCAAATTCCGATGGAGATAAGAGCAAGGACACGTCCGTTGCAAATTCTGTGGCGAAGGCAACGGCGAAGCCCGAAACCGTTGCTCCGGCCACGGAACTTCAGAAGCTTCGAGATTTGATTCAAGCGCAACAGCAACAACTGACCGAACAACGCAAGGCCCTGGATGACCAACAGCGAGAAATAAACGCGCTCCAGCGGCAAGGCCGCGATGCATCCGTTTCTCCTGCGCCGGTTACGCTCGAAAAAGGCGTGAATTCCGCCGGTGTCTCATTGGCGGGCGACGCGGAATCGAGTTCGGCGGCGAAAAATGCGGTAATGGCTGGTAATGAAAGTTCGTCGGTGGCAACGAATGCAACCGCTGCCAACTCCGCGACAGCAGCAACGACCCCAGCCTCCGTGGCATCCCCGGCAGCCGCGCAAGGCGATCAGGCAACCGAGTCGCCACTCTCGTTCAAAATTGGCAGCGCCTACATTACCCCTGTCGGATTTATGGATTTCACAAGCGTGTGGCGCAGCAGGGACGGGGGAAGCGGCATTGGCACAAACTTCGCCGGCATTCCGTATGGCGGCCCTTCCGTATTTCAGACGAATGAAAGCGAGCTTCGCTTCAGCATGCAGAACTCGCGCATCGGGTTCCGTGTCGATGCGAACGTCAAAGGCTCTCACGTAATCGGTTACATGGAAGCTGACTTTCTGGGTAACGCACCCGCTAACCTAGCGGTGAGCAGCAACAGCAATACCTTGCGGTCGCGGCTGTATTGGGTTGATCTTCGAAAGGGCGCCTGGGAGGTATTGGGAGGCCAAACCTGGAGCCTGGCAACACCGAATCGCGTAGGCGTTTCGCCTTTGCCGGGTGACATCTTCTTTTCCGATAACATGGACACGAACTACCAACTCGGCGACGTGTGGGGACGCATCGCGGAGTTCCGACTGGCTTATCATTTCCCCAACGACAAGGCGGCCTTCGCTATCGCCTTGGACTCTCCGGACCAGTACATGGGAGGCACAAACGGGTCCACGACCATCACACTTCCCGCATGCTGCGCGTTCTATCAGGGTAAGGAGTTGGACGACGGAACTGGAACGCTAGCCCCTCCAAATCGAGGGCCGGACATTATTGCCAAACTGGCTTTCGACCCCTCAAAGCGCTTGCATTTTGAAGTTGGCGGAATCGCAAGGTTCTTTCAACTGTACAACCAGACCACTGCCACGCACTTTTCGGCAACAGGTGGCGGCGGATTCGCGAACCTGGATTTCGGGCTGACCAAGAATTTCCGCCTGTTGACGCACAACTACTGGAGCGACGGCGGAGGCCGTTACCTCTTCGGCCAGGCCCCAGATATGGTGATCAGGGCTGACGGAAGCCCCTCTTTGGTGCACTCAGGCTCCACAGTGGACGGCGTTGAGTTCACGCACAGCAATACAACCCTCTTCGGTTACTACGGATTGGCTTACATCCCGCGGAACGTGCAGATCGACACAAGTGGCTGCTCGGTGGGCTGGGGATTTGGTCCGTCCGGCATAACCGGGTGTCCTAGTCCATCGTCCGGCCAGAACCGAAGCATCCAGGAAGGCACCTTCGGTTTTAGCAACAATTTCTGGAAGGATGCGAAGTACGGTGCACTCAGCCTCATCGGCCAGTATTCGTACGTGACCAGAAACCCATGGTTCGTCGCCACTGGCCAGCCGAACAACGCGCATATCAATATGATCTTCCTGGATCTTCGGTATACGCTCCCGGGCTCTGCGCCATCGCTTGGAAAACCCGGCAAAGAGTAATGTGACTCGGCCGAGGTTCAGCGTCGCCCGGCTCCGGTGCAACACTGGCAGCGCCGAGCCTCGCAGCCGAAAGCTTTACATGCGGGC
>DATGJE010000387.1:0-4727 GCA_035295305.1 Candidatus Acidiferrales bacterium
CTCGGCCTGATGCACAATTTCGCGGCAAGCATCGTGAACCGCAGCTCCGTGATGGATTATCCGTCGCCGCTTGTCACCGTCGGCACCAATGGCGTTCCGGATGTCTCAAACGCCTACGCAGTCGGCATCGGCAATTGGGACAAAGTGGCCATTGATTATGGCTACCGCGAATTTTCGGCGAGCACAAACGAGAAGCAGGCGCTCAATAAAATTCTCGACGATGCCTTTTCCCGCGGCCAAATCTATCTCTCCGATCAAGACGCCCGCCCGCTCGGCTCCGCAAGCCCCGTCACGCATTTGTGGGACGTTGGGGGCAACGATCTCGATGGATTGAAGCAGGTAATGGCCGTTCGTGCCGCCGCGCTCAAGCGTTTCTCCGAAGACGCTATTCCGCAAAACTCCCCAATGGCCACGCTCGAAGACGTGCTCGTCCCGATTTACCTTTATCACCGCTATCAAGTCACCGCCGTCGCAAAGAGCATTGGCGGCCTCGATTATTCGTTCGACGTCCGCGGCGGCGCGCAAAAAGATCCAGAAATTGTCCCCGCCGCTCAGCAGCGCGCTGCCATTCACGCCGTGCTCGACACTTTGCAGCCCAATGTCCTGGCATTGCCGGAATCGCTCCTGAAGCTGATTCCTCCGCGCCCGCCCGAATATCCAAGCTCAAATGAAAATTTCGCGCGCCACACTTCCCCGGCGTTCGACTCACTCGCGCCCGCCGAGTCGGCCGCGGAAATCGTTGCCAGTCTCCTCCTCGAGCCGAATCGCGACGAACGAATGGTGGAATATCACGCGCGCGAATCGAACTATCCCGATTTCACTGAACTGCTCGATGATTTGCTCACGGTCACGTGGAAAGCCCAGCCGGAGACCGGGTACGGCGGCGCCGTTCAGCAGACTGTCGACTCCGTGGTCCTCGATCACTTGATGGCCCTCGCCGCCGACGATCATGCGGCGTCACAAACGCGCGCCATTGCCTCGCTGAAACTCGATGAACTCAAGACCTGGCTCGCGGCGCAGTCGAAATCAGCCGCCGATGAAAGCCGCCGTGCGCAATTTTTCTTCGCGACGCAGGAAATCGACCGCTTCGAAAAGAATCCGGCAACATTGCATTTGACGCTGCCGGCTCCGCCGCCCGCCGGCGACCCCATCGGCGCCGACGGCTGGCAGTAACCACTCGCTAATATACATACTTGACAACAGCGCGATGCGCTGCGTACGCTCACGCGCGTACGTAATGGAATCCGACCAATACTTGGGATGGTTGGCGCTCGCGCTCACGCCGGGACTGGGCGCGCGCTTGGCCGGGAAACTGCTGCGCTCATTCGGCAGCCCGGCCGCGATTTTCAATGCCTCGCTCACCTCTCTTGAGGCTAATCAGCTCCCCGCCTCCGTCGCGCAGGCGATTCATTCGCGGCAACCACTGAGCGCCGCAGCCAGGGAATTGGTGCAAGCCGAAGCGGCCAAATGCCGCCTGGTCACCTGGGACGAGCCGCAGTATCCGCAGCTCCTGCGCGAAATTTATGATCCCCCTCCGCTTCTCTATGTAAAAGGAAACGCGGAGCTTCTGAATCGCCACGCAATCTCCATCGTCGGGACGCGCCGTCCCACGCCTTATGGGAATCAAATGGCAGAGCGGTTGGCGCGCGATCTGGCCGATCGCGGCCTGGTTATCGTTAGCGGTTTGGCCCGAGGAATCGACGCTTGCGCCCACAAAGGAGCGCTCAGCTCGGCGCGAGGCATCACCATAGGCATTCTCGGCTGCGGCGTCGATGTTATCTATCCGAAGGAGAACCGAAAGATTTTTGCGGAAATCGAGCAACGAGGAGCGATTATATCTGAGTTCCCCATGGGAGCGTTTCCCGCGCCCCAGAATTTCCCCATTCGCAATCGCTTGATTGCGGGGATGGCGCGCGGAGTTGTGGTAGTCGAGGGAGCACAGTATTCTGGATCGCTGATCACCGCGCGGCTCGCCATGGAATCCAGCCGCGAAGTTTTCGCCGTGCCCGGGAACGTGACGCAGCCCGTCGCCTTCGGCCCGAATCAGTTGATCAAGCAGGGCGCGAAGCTCGTGGCCTCATGGGAAGATGTGATTGAGGAGCTGCCGACACCCATTCGCGCCGAGCTGCTGCCCATCGAGACAACGGATGGCGCCGCCCGCGCATCGTTGGTGGAGCAAAGTTTGGGCCCGGCCGAGAAGACGCTCTACGCGATGCTCGAAGTCGACAGCTCCAGACACGTCGACGATTTGGTCGAGCATTCAGGGCTGAGCTCTTCGGAAGTTCTCTCGTCGCTCTTTGAGCTCGAGATGAAAGGCCTGGTGCAGCAACTGCCGGGTAAGCAGTTCTTGAAAGTATTGTTGTAACGGTTTAAGCGGGAAAGGGATCTTCACAAATTATGGGACGTTCGCTAGTGATCGTCGAATCGCCAGCCAAGGCCAAGACGATCAACAAATATCTCGGGCGCAATTATACCGTCCGCGCCTCCTACGGCCACGTGATGGACCTGCCGAAGAAAGAACTCGGCATAGACATCAAGGACGATTTTGAGCCAACGTATACCGTAATTCCGGGAAAATCGAAAATACTGAACGAACTCAAAAAGCTGGGCGCTGACGCGGACGCAATCTACGTCGCTACCGACCCGGACCGCGAAGGCGAAGCCATCGGCGCGCACCTGGTGCACTTTCTCACCGGAACGCAAATCGCCGTCGAGCCCGAGGAGAATGGCGCCAAGGGTGCTGAGAAAAACGGCGACAAGGTCGGCAAGAACGGCGCGCCAAAAAAGAAGAAGGAAAAGAAAAGCAAAGTCGACCGAAAGAAAATCTTCCGCGTGATGTTCCACGAAATCACGCCAAAGGCCATAAAGGCGGCCTTCGACCACGCTGGCGCGCTGAATACAAATCTTGTGGATGCGCAACAGGCTCGCCGTGTTCTCGACCGCCTGGTCGGCTACAAAATTTCGCCGCTCCTCTGGGACAAAGTGCGCCGCGGCCTCTCGGCCGGCCGCGTGCAAACAGTTGCGTTGCGTCTGATCGTTGATCGCGAACGTGACATTCGCGCCTTCACTCCCAAAGAATACTGGACCATCCACGCCATGGTCGCGGCAGGCGAGCCGCCTGCGTTTGAAGCGAAGTTGTGGCGTTACAAGGGCGAAGAAATCGAAGTCCCCAATTCCGAGAAAGCGCAGGAAGTCGTCAGCGCCGTCGAGAATGCCGAGTGGCAAGTCGCAAGCGTCGCCCAAAAAGAAAAGCGCCGCTGGGCCCCGCCGCCTTTCACCACGTCCAAGCTCCAACAGGCCGCTTACAATCGTCTCCGCTTTTCCGCCAAGCGCACTATGATGCTCGCGCAGCGCCTTTATGAAGGCGTCGAGCTCGGCGACGAAGGCTCCGTTGCACTGATCACTTATATGCGCACCGATTCGGTCAACGTATCGGCAGACGCCATCGCGCAGGTGAGGGATTTCGTCGGTTCCAGCTATGGACCGGGCTATGTGCCCGAGAAACCGAATTTCTTCAAGTCGAAGAAACAGGCGCAGGAAGCGCACGAAGCCATTCGTCCCACTGACGTCGTGCGCTCTCCCGACGAAGTCAAGCGTTACCTCGACGAAGACATGTTCAAACTCTACCAGCTCATCTGGCAGCGATTCGTCGCTTCTCAGATGGTGCCGGCCGTGTTCGACCAGACCACCATCGACATTTCTGCTGGCGAATACATTTTCCGCGCAAGCGGCTCCGTGATGAAGTTCGACGGCTACTTGGCCGCTTACTCTGCCTCACGCGACGATGAAGACAAGGGCGAGTCCGCCGATCAGCTCCCCGGCGCAGCGCCCGCCGAGGAAGATGCTGATGCGGAGGGCCGAACGCTCCCGCGCGTTACCGAAGGCGAGCGCCTGCGTCTCGAAAAAATTCGTCCCGACCAGCATTTCACCGAACCGCCTCCGCGTTACACGGAAGCGACGCTCGTGAAAGAACTCGAAGACAAAGGCATCGGCCGCCCCTCCACCTACGCATCGATTATTTCAACGATTGTCGAGCGCGAGTATGTCAACAAGGAGCAGGGCCGCTTCACGCCCACGCTGCTCGGCGAAAAAGTAAGCGATCTCCTCGTGAAAAGTTTCGAGGATATTTTTGACGTGGGCTTCACCGCGCGCCTGGAAGATGAACTCGACGAAATTGAGGAAGGCAAACTGCCCTGGCGAAAATCCGTCAAGGTATTCTGGAAGCACTTCGAGGACGATTTGGAGAAGGCCGAAGGCGAAATGGAATCCTACAAGGCCGGGATTCCCACCGACGAGAAGTGTCCCAAGTGCGAGAAGGGCATGCTCCTCGAGCGCATCAGCCGCCACGGATTTTTCCTCGGCTGCGCGCGATATCCCGATTGCGATTACATCCGCGACATTTCCGATACCGGCAGCGAGGAAGTCGAGGGCGACAACACGATCGAGTATTGCCACAATTGTGGCCGTGAAATGGTCATGAAGCGCGGCCGTTTCGGCGCGTTCCTGGCGTGTTCCGGATATCCCGATTGCAAAACGACCCGCCGCTTGGCCGCCGGAACCCGAAAAGCGCGCCAGCCAGATGTTCCGCTCGACGAGAAATGCCCTACTTGCGGTGAACAGCTTCTAAAGCGTCACGGTCGTTTCGGCGAATTCATCGGCTGCTCGAAATATCCCAAATGCAAATACACGCGGCCCATAACTCTCGGGATCAAATGTCCCAAATGCGG
>DATGJE010000388.1:0-18484 GCA_035295305.1 Candidatus Acidiferrales bacterium
TTTCAGCCTTCGATGGGCCAGACGGAGACTTGGCATTCTTCGCAGGCGACTTCGACTTGCTCGAGGGCTTTCAGAATCGCGCTCATGCGCGGCAACTCGCCGTCTTTCTCGACAATCCATTGCGCGTATAGCTCGCCGTAGCGATCCGCGACGAAAACTCCCTGGCGCACCAAGCCGCCGGGGCCAAGCGCTTCGGTGCCCAGGTAGCGCACGATCGATCGTCCGCTGGCATCCGTCCCGGCAATGATTTCCGGCGGCAAATTCTCAGGCATGCCCGCTGCCGGGGGCTTGGAAAAGACAACCAGCCCGATAGCGTCTTTCTGTTTCCAGTCCTCAGCATGGGCCGCAATCTGGCTCACGAACTCCCAAGTTCTTGGCGAATCCGCGCGCAGCAGCGCGATCACGCGATTCCTCTTCTGCTTGAAATCCCAAGCGGAGACGCTGCGCCCGTCCGGAGTGCGCAAAGTGAGCGCGGGTATCTGTTGGCGAAGGCTAATGGTGTTTTGCATAAATTATATGGTTACTCCGTGAGGCCTCACTCTATCACCATGCACCAATGCTGGAATAGAAAAGAAAAAGCCAGTATCGCCCATCCGATACTGGCTTTGATTCCCGCTTACAGAGGAAGGGTTGTCCCGTCGTTTTTCAGCTACAGCCCGAAGTGCTGCCGCAATTCTCGCATTTGTAGCAGCTACCGTTGGGAGTCATCAACATGCCGCATTCGGAGCAGGAAGGCGCATCGTCAATCGCCGCTCGCGGTCGCAGCTTTTCTTCCGCGGTCGCTGTTGCGCTTGCCGGAGCGATTGTTGACGCCACAGGTCCATTCGCGACTGCGGCAGCTTCCGTTTCGCCGTTCCGGACCAGGTAATCGCGCGAAATAAACTTCCCGCCGAGCCAGCGTCCGATGTAGTCGATGATCGACTTGGCGTACGGAATTTCCTTGTTCCCCGTGAACCCCGAAGGCTCAAAGCGGGCGTTCACGAATTTATCGATCATGGCGCGCAGAGGAACACCGTATTGCAATGCGATCGAGACAGAAAGCGCGAAGCCGTCCATGATTCCGGAGAGCGTCGAGCCTTCTTTTGCCATCTTGATGAAGATTTCGCCCGGCGTGCCATCGTCATACTTTCCGACGGTGAGGTAGCCCTCGTGCCCGCCAACCGAGAATTTGTGCGTGATGGAGTTCCGCTCGCTGGGGAGCTTTCTGCGTTCTGAGCGGAAGAGCTCCTGTTGGGCGCCCACGGGCGTTTCTACTTTAACCGCTGCCGATGCTGGCTGCTCCGCCATTCCCGTTTTCTTCTCGCCCGCTGCCGAGAGCGGTTGCGAACGCTTCGAGTTGTCGCGATAAATAGCCACGGCCTTCAACCCCAGCTTCCAGGATTCAACATAAGCCTGCATCACGTCTTCCACCGTCGATTCTTCCGGCATGTTGATGGTCTTCGAAATCGCGCCGGAGAGGAACGGTTGTGCCGCGGCCATCATCTTCAAATGTCCGCGCCAAGCGATTGAACGCCCGCCGTTGGTCGCAAGCGAGCAATCGAACACCGGCAAATGCTCGGGCTTAAGGTCCGGCGCGCCTTCGATGGTTCCGTGCTGGTCGATCCAGTCAACAATCAGCGACGCCTGGACATCGGAATAGCCGAGGCGCATCAGCGCCATGGGCACGGTGTTGTTCACGATCTTGATTACGCCGCCGCCCACGAGCCGTTTGTGCTTCACCAATGCCAGATCTGGCTCGATGCCGGTCGTGTCGCAATCCATCATGAAGCCGATCGTTCCGGTCGGGGCCAGCACGGACACTTGCGAATTGCGATAACCAAATTTTCCGCCGTGGTCGACCGTTGTATCCCAGGCATCGCGCGCGGCCCGCAATATTTGCGGCTGGACATTGTCTTCCTTGATAGGCCGCAGAGAGTCGCGATGCATGCGCATCACGTCCAGCATCGCCTCTCGGTTCGTTTGATAACCGGCAAACGGGCCCATTCTCTCGGCCATGCGCGCCGATTGCGCGTAGCCTTCGCCGGTCATCAGCGCGGTGATCGCGCCGCAAATGTCGCGGCCCTGGTCGGAATCATACGGCACGCCCAGAGAAAGCAGCAGCCCGCCAAGGTTGGCGTAACCCAGGCCAAGCGGGCGAAAATCGTGCGAGTTCCGCTCGATCTTCGGTGTTGGATAGCTGGCGTTGGAAACCAGAATTTCCTGCGCCGTGATGGTGACGTCCACCGCGTGCCGGAAACCTTCGACATCGAATTGTCCATTCGACCCGAGGAATTTCAGCAGATTGAGCGATGCCAGATTGCAAGCCGTGTCGTCGAGGAACATATATTCCGAACAGGGGTTCGACGCGTAAATTTTGTCCGTTCCTTTGCAGGTGTGCCAGCGGTTGACCGTGGTGTCATATTGCATGCCCGGATCGCCGCATTGCCATGCCGACTCCGACATTCTGCGCAACAGGTCGCGCGCGCTGAATTTTTCAACGGGTTGGCCGTCATTTACATTCCGCGTCCACCAGTCGCGGTCGTCTTCGACAGCCTGCATGAATTCGTCAGTAACGCGCACGGAGTGGTTGGCGTTCTGGAAGAAGATGGAGCTGTACGCTTCGCCGTCAATCGAGGAGTTGTAGCCCTGCTCGATCAACACCTGGGCCTTGCGCTCCTCCTTCATTTTGCAGTCGATGAATTCCGCGATGTCGGGATGGTCAACGTTGAGGATCACCATCTTGGCGGCGCGCCGCGTTTTCCCGCCGCTCTTAATCACGCCCGCGAACGCATCGAAGCCTTTCATAAAACTCACTGGTCCGGACGCGATTCCGCCTCCCGAAAGAGTTTCCTTGCTTCCGCGCAGCGTCGAGAAATTCGTTCCTGTTCCGGAGCCCCACTTGAAAAGCATGCCCTCGGTCTTCGCCAGGTTCATGATTGAATCCATGCTGTCCTGCACGGAATTGATGAAGCACGCCGAGCACTGAGGCTTCGCCTGCACTCCAACGTTGAACCACACGGGCGAATTGAAAGCCATTTTCTGCTCGACCAGCAAATGCGTCAGCTCGTCTCGAAACGCCGCTCGCGATTCCGGCGACGCGAAATATCCGTCGTGCTCTCCCCAGTGCACAATCGTATCCACAACGCGTCCAATTAATTGGCGCACCGAGCCTTCACGATCTGGCGTGTTCGGCTTTCCGTGAAAATATTTCGACGCGACGATGTTCGTCGCTGTCTGCGACCATGACTTCGGAACTTCAATATTATCCTGGCGGAAAATCACCTGCCCCTTTTCATTCCCAATCTGCGCCGTTCGCCGCTCCCATTCGACCGCATCAAATGGGGCCACCTTGCCGTCTGTGAATTTGCGCCGGAATTCCAGCCCGGTCTGAATTGTCCTGCGGTCCTGTTGCTCGACGTCCATTTTCCCTGCCAAATTACCGCTCAATGCCATTTTCGTTTCCGCCATATTTCTTTCCGCCTCCGCGCAGGCAGTCCTGCCGCTGATGGATTTACCGGGTGGGGAGAGCGGATTAAACAATTATACCGCAATCCCGGAGCTCCGGCTTACGCGACGGTTAGAGAGGGCAGGCAGCCGCCGTTCGATTCTGGAGAGAATGACTCTAGCTCTTGGAGCAGTTCAACGCAAGCCGGGTGGCAGTGGATTTCCACACTGCCAAAAACCGAAAAAAGAAAAAGCTTCGCTCCTCCCGCACTTTACACTGCAAATACGGTCGGGCGACTGGCCCTTGATTTCGTCGGTTTTTAACCCGGGTCGGCACCGTGAATTCTTCGTCCCCCCGCTCGCGGCCCGAACCACACTCCCCGAATCTGGGAACGCAGTATTACCGGGTTGTGGAAAAAGTGTCAAGCAGAAAGCGCAACGCCACCACAAAATCTTTGGGTGCTAGTGTCCAACTTGTCTACAGATGGTGGTTCAGTCGCAAAATGGCACTTCGCAATTCCTCATTTGCTCCGCTCCGCAATCGTGGTTATGCTTATGTGCATCTAATCCTCATGCGGCTCTCGCGACAAATCCGCCACCTGCAACGAATCACAATCGTCGTGCTCTGCGTCTGTGCAACGGTGCCCGCGCTTCAGGCGCAGTCCAAGGCGAAGCACTCCACAATCGCTCACGCGCCGGCCAAAAGAATCTCGCTCGCGGGTGTGCCGAATTTCGGCGAGGTGACGCCAACTCTTTATCGCGGAGCGCAGCCGTCCGATTTTGGTTTTCAGAGCCTCGCCAAAATGGGAATCGATGTGATTGTCGATTTTCGCGGCTTGAATTTGAATCAGGAGAGGCACGAAGCCGCGGCTAACAACATGAAATTAATTCTGCTGAGCTGGGATTGCCGGAGCCCGTCCGACAAAATTGCCGCGAATTTCCTTCAAATCTTAAAAGAAAATCCTGGCAAGAAAGTTTTTGTCCACTGCTATGGCGGCATTGATCGCACCGGCGCGATGATCGCCGTTTATCGCATGGCGAATGAGGGATGGACCGAGCCCGAGGCGATGAACGAAATGCATGCCTTCGGTTATGCTTTCATGCACCGTGTCTGGTGCCGCGCCGTTGATCAGTATGTAAAGAAATTCCCGCAGGATATGCAGGAAGACCCGCAGCTCGTAGCCCTTCACGCCGGCGCGCCGCCTCGTGCCGCTAACTGATTAAACCGTGGTCGGATTATTCCTTGCCAAGGACAACGTTTATGTCGTTCCATACAAGCCAGTGCGCATTCAGATCGGCAGCGCCGTACCGCTTGTAGAAACGTCGCGCTGCAATATTGGACGGCTCAGCGTCCACGCAAATCCGTGACACTTTCTGCTCGGCAAACCATGCCGCTAACTTGCGAAGTAGCGCCGATGCGATGCCGCTCCCGCGACGCTCCGCGATGACATTGATCCACTCCAACTCTCCGTCGCAGGCGTAGCGACGCGTTAGATGCCCGGCGATAAAGCCCACCAGGGCACTATCTTCTAACGCGACGTAAGTGACACGAGGCATCAGCGCATGCTGTGGATGGAGTTCGCAGTCCATGTAACGCGAAATGCGAACCCTCCAATACTCTTCCGTTTCCCAATCATCGGCGCGGATATGCGCCATTGCCGGGATGTCGGATTTGTCAGCAAGCCTATAAAGCACAGTGCGCATGGAAAACAGCGGATCAATCTAACGGCGTAATATCGTCAACGCAGGTCGCCGCCCATCAAGTCGGAAAACGAAACGAGCTAGTGTTATTCGTATCGCAGAGCTTCGATGGGATCGAGCTTCGCAGCTTTCATGGCGGGCCAAACGCCAAAGACCAGCCCGACTCCCACAGACACCCCGATGCCGACCAGTACAGCCCACAGGGGAACCGCAGCTTTCATCGAAGTGACGTGCGGAATCAGCATGGCGAGCCCGCTGAAAAATAAAACGCCGAGAATGCCGCCGGAGCCTGTCAACGTCATGGCTTCGAATAGGAATTGCCACGTGATGTCGCGGCTGCGCGCGCCGATCGCTTTGCGCACACCGATCTCGCGCGTCCGTTCCGTGACGCTCACCAGCATGATGTTCATCACACCCACGCCGCCGATCAGCAGTCCAATCGAGCTCAGTACGATCAGCACCAGAGCGACGCCGCCGATGATTTGGTTGAACTGTTCCTCCTCCTGCACCTGTGTGGTGATGGAGAAGTTGTCTGGCGCGGTATAGGCCACTTTCCTCCGGCGCCGCAACACTTCTCGCGCTTCGTCCACCGCTTCGTCGACCTTCCCGTGATAGGCGAGTAGGCGGAAGCCATTGTCCTGGGCGGAGGGAAACATTTTCATGAACGTGTCATACGGAATCGTTACGCGCCGGTCTTCGTCCTGCATCCCAAACCCGCCCGGGGGTTTTTCATAGACGCCGATCACAAGAAAGTCCCCGCCGTCAATCACAACGGTTTTATTCAAGGCGTCATCCGCCGTTGGAAAAAGCGCTGTCGCGATATTTTCTCCCAACACCACTACTTTTTCATGATGGTCATTTTCCGCGGCCGTGAAGAAGCGCCCCGCCTTCAGTTGAGCGTTCCCGTAGACTTCCATGTACGCGGGAAAAGTGCCGCGGAACTCCATATCTTGAACCTGATTTTTTTGAAAGCGAATGCTGTGCACTTGATTCCAATTGAAGACCGAAATAGCGATTTGTTTTACGTTGGGGCATGAGGCCAAGATCGCTTCACCGTCGGCGAGCGTCAGCGGTGGCCTTTCGCGCACTTGCTTCGGCACACGCCCCACATGCGGTCCCTGGTCGAAGCGATCCACGTAAGCGGTGTCAGCGCCGTAGCCTTCGATTTCCGCGGCGACCGTAGCCTTAAATCCTGTGATCAGCGATGCAACAATAATGATCACGCCCACGCCGATCACCACCCCCAGAACGGCCAGCGCGCTCCGCGCCTTGTGTGTCCGTAGCGTGTCGAAAGCCAACGCCAGATTTTCGCGGATGTCTTGTTTCATCGCACACCTCTACGTTTCGGCTCGCAACGCTTCGATCGGGTCCAGCCGCGACGCGCGCATGGCCGGATAAATCCCGAAGAAAAGCCCTACTCCGGTCGAAAGCAACAGCGCAATTACCACAGCATGAATCGGAGTTGAAATCGGCAGCGGCGATACCGCGCGCACCAGCATGGCGATGGCCACCGCCAGCAAGACGCCCGCCAACCCTCCCACACCCGACAGAATCGACGACTCCATCAGGAATTGCAGCACGATGTGCCGTCGCCGCGCGCCCAGCGACTTTCGCAAACCAATTTCCCTGGTCCGTTCCGTGACGCTTGCCAGCATGATATTCATAATCACAATTCCGCCGACTACCAGGAATACACTCGTCAGCCACACGGCGATGCCAAACAGATTTCCAGTGAGTTTTTCCCACAGTCCGGTTATGGACGATGGCTCGATGATACCGAAGTTGTCTTCCGTTCGAAACGGCACGTGACGCCGGGACCGCAGCAGCACGCGCACTTCATCTATCGCTTCCGGCATCGCCTCCGTGCTGATCGCTTCGACGAACATGGTGATCGAGTCATCGGCGGCCATCCAGACTGTCCGGTACGTCGTCAGCGGCAGCATCACAAAGTTATCTCGCGACTGGCCCAGGATCGTTCCCAGTGACTTGGCCGTGCCTATCACTTGGCACTGCTGTGCTCCGACCCGCAGTTCTTTCCCGATCGGATCGACTCCCGGAAACAATTTCATCACCACGTCGTTGCCGAGAAAACAAATCGGCGTGCGATGATCTTCGTCGGCATATGTGAAAAAACGCCCGGAAGCAACATCGAAATCGCGCACTTCGGCAAATTCCGGCGTTGCTCCGATCACTTGCACGTCTTCCATCAGATGCTCGTTTTGATGAACGTCCGCAATCGTATTTTCTTCCGCCGCCACTTCTTTCGAGTATTGCAGATGGTCCTTTAGCGCGGTGTAGTCTTCCATACGCAGTGGCGGTCGTTTGTCCGCTTTCAGGAAATCATCGAAGTTCGTGACGATGCCGATGCGATCGATTACGAACGCGTTGGAGCCCAGATTGGCTATCTTGTTGGCCACGTAAAGATTCAGCCCGTTGAGAACGCTCATCACGGAGACGAGCGTCGTCACCGCCAGGATGACCCCGAGCAGCGTCAGGAAACTGCGCAGCTTATGCGCGCGCAAGGTATCGAACGCAAGCCACGTTGCTTCGCGCAGCGTCACGCTCGCCTGTCGAAACCCTAGTCCTAATTTGGGCTGCCGTGGCATCTAATCAGTATAGACGTTCCTTAGGAGATAAAAGTTCTCTCAGGGACAGAATTAGTGGCCAGGATGACGCTCTCGATACCAATCGTCCAGTCCCCGCCCGCAATGAAGGAATAATGTCGCTACAATACGAAAAGCGATAAAACGAGTAGAGGAATCGTTTCTCTAAAGCCATCATACGAGATTCTCCGAAGGGAAGTGAATCTTCGTTTGCAATGAAGCGCCTGGTCCAATTCGGATGCGCCATCGCAATGGCCCTTGCCATCTGCCTCTTACCGCTCCTTGCGGCGCAGCAACAACCCACGCAGCCGGCGTCCGACCAAACCGCCCTCACGCCAGCGCAGATCCAAGACCTTCTCAGCCGCATCATTGCCAACCAACACCGCAACGATGTGGCGCTAGACACGTTTGAGCGCTTGGAGCACCACGTCGAGCGCAACAGCTCCAACGGCCGCGTTACGGAAGACAAGCTCTATCGTGTAGTACCCACGGGAAGCGGCACTTTGAAACTCCTGGTCAGGGAAAACAACCAGTCTGTGTCCCCCAGCGAATATCAGCGCCAACTGCGCGATTGGGAGCGCGTTCTTCAGGTCGCCGTTCATCCCGACGACCCGCGTCAAGTTGCCGTTGTCGCCAAGCAAAAGAAAAAACTGAAAGATCGCGAACGCCTGATTAACAGCGTTTTAAATGCCTACGTGCTCACTTGGATGGGCCGCGAAGTTCGCGACGGCCGCGTCCTTGAAAAAATACAGCTGAACCCCAATCCAGCGTATCAGCTTCGCGGTGACTCCACTGACTGGCTGGTCCACGCTCGCGCCACGATCTGGGTAGACGCGTCAGCTGACCAACTCGTTCGCGCCGACGCCAACATCGTCCGCGACATTTCGATCGGCGGCGGCATTCTTGGCAAAGTCTATCGCGGTGGCCATTTCATCATGGAGCAAGCGCCCGTAGCGCCCGGGATCTGGGAGCCCTCCCTCTATCAATACGATATTTCCGGCAGGAAGTTTCTCTTCATATTCACTTTGCATGAAGTGACGTCGCTGGGCCACTATCGCTTGATCGGTTCCCCCGACCAGGCGCTCGCCGTCGCGCAGGACGAGTTGACTCACTGTTGCAGCACTTTCGCGGGCGATCCCTAAGCAGTGCCAGGCCGCCCGGATTTTTGACGCCAGCCGGCCGTGGACGATTTCTCCTGGATTTATTTCGCGAATTTCTTGCGCATTTCGCCGTACACCGCAGCAAAGAAACCTGGAGGATTGTCTTCAACGAACGCGACGTGCGGCTCATAATCTTCTAGTCCTCGAATGATTTCACTCGCTGGCAAACTTCGTAGTAAATATACGTGCGGACGCCCGCCCGTTGCGGCGTGCTCTTCGCCTTGCACCTGAAAGAATTGGCCGCCGTAACGAATCGTCAGCGGATATTTCCAGTGCGCCTTCGGCTTGCAGGAGGCAATTTTCAAATCCCAAATTCCGTCGCCGCGTGTCACTTCGTCTTCCACAAGTCTTGGCTTTACGCGCCATTCACCCGTCTTCGCAAGCCGAACAGCACGATCGAGGAGCACGAGCGGCAGCGTCCCGGGGACCTCATGCGTTGCCAAACCGCTCATGGCGCGCACCGCGCCCTCCACGCCAAAGTAGCAAATCAGCCATGTCAGCGGGTGCACGTACATGGACAAAAGTCCCATGGGGCCAGCATAAGGCCACGGAATCGACCTACCGATCGCCGGACCATCTCGCGCGACAAAGATTGAATACCACGCGATCAGCGCCACCAACGCCAGGAGGGACTCAATAATTCCCGAAAAGACCGTCGCCCGCGACCAATTCACCCGGATATCACCCCAATATGCGGCTCGCAAGCGCGCAGGCAAAAACGCGAGAATTGGTCCAGCCAGATAAGTCCACACGATGGTTGCTCTTGGCTTCCCAAGTTAGGTGGGTTGCCACGCGCGGACAAGCTCCGTTTCAGACTCGACGACGAAAACGACAATCCGCCGCTACAGATGATTTTTTGTGGATTTACTTCGCGAATTTCTTGCGCATTTCTCCGTACACCGTGGCAAAAAACCCCGGAGGATTGTCTTCAACAAAAGCGGCGTGAGGGTCGTAGTCTTCCAGTCCTCGAATGATTTCACCCGACGGCAAACGCCGTAACAAATAAATGTGCGGACGCCCGCCCGCTGCGACGTGCTCTTCGCCTTGCACCTGAAAGAACTCGCCGCCATAGCGAATCGTCAGCGGATATTTCCAGTGCGCCTTTCTCTTGCGGGAGGCAATCTTCAAATCCCAATTTCCTCCCGCGCGCGTCACTTCATCGTGCAACGGCGGCAGGCTCCATTCTCCGTGGTTCGCAAAACGCATCGCGCGATCAACAAGCCGTAGCGGCAAAGTCGCGCTCGTTTCCATCCTGGCCCTGGCGTTCAGAGTTCGAATCAGCCCTTCGATGGCGAAATACCACAGCACCCAGGTTGCGGGATGCATCGCGATCACGACAAAGGCCAGCGAGCCAATCGTGCCGCTGCCAACATTTAAATTGGGATGCGCGCGCACAGCGAGATCAATCGCACGGTGTGCCCAGTGACCCGCCGAGTACACATACCAGAATACGTATGCCGTCAGCGCGGCGATCGCCTGCAGAAGGCCCGACACAACCGCGGCCTCCCGCCAATTAACGGAGTCTTCAAAATGCGAGCGTTTGCGCCAGCCCTCGGGCACTAAAACGAGGATCAAGCCCGCAAAGAAGGTTCTCATTGTGGTTGCCTTAATCCAAAACTAGCCGCGATGACACGGTACGGCAAGCTTCATGCGCAACTTCGCGGCGAAAACGACAATCGGCTCCACTAGAATTCTGGCGCGACGCTTGCTGCAAGTCGCTCCCTTGACCGTGATTGCGGCGGCCAGTAAGCTATCTGTTCCCAGCAATTGGGCAAATAGGCGAGAGCGCGTCAGCGCTTTCACAAACGACAATGGGCACAATACAAATCACGCTGCCGGACGGGGCGAAACGCGAAGTCGCTGGAGGAACAACTCCCGCGGAAATCGCGCGCCAGATTTCGCCGCGACTCGAAAAAGAGGCGCTTGTTGCGCGCGTTGACGGCGAATTGTGGGATCTTTCTCGTCCGCTGGATGAAAATATTTCGCTCGCGATTCTCACTCCGAAGGATCCCGAGGCGATTCAAGTGCTGCGCCATTCCGCCGCACATTTGCTTGCGGCCGCGGTTATCGAGCTCTTCCCAAACGTAAAATTGGGCATCGGCCCGCCGATCGATAACGGTTTCTTCTACGATTTCGTCCGCAACGAGCCTTTCACTCCCGAAGACCTTGAACGTATCGAGAAAAAGATGCGCGAGCTTGCTTCTCAGAATATTCCAAACGAACGCAAGTTGCTGCCGAAGCCGGAGGCGCTGAAGTTTTATCGCGACGCGCAACAGGAATTCAAATGCGAGCTGATCGAGGAAAAAGCCATCGAGCCCATGGTGTCGTTTTACACCACGGGGAAATTCATCGACTTTTGCAAAGGCCCTCACATTCCTTCGACCGGACGCATCAAGGCGTTCAAGCTGATGAATGTCGCTGGCGCGTACTGGAAAGGCCACGAAGGCAATCCGCAGATGCAGCGAATTTACGCGGCTTGTTTTTACACCCAGGCCGAGCTTGATGAATATCTGCACAAGCTCGAAGAAGCCAAGCGCCGCGACCATCGCAAGCTCGGTCAGGAGCTCGACCTTTTCAGCATTCAAGACGAAGCCGGTCCCGGGCTGATTTTTTGGCATCCCAAAGGCGGTCTCATCCGCACGATTGTCGAGGACTGGCTGCGCGCGGAACTGCTGCGACGTGGTTACGATCTTGTCTTCACTCCGCACGTCATGCGTCTCGACCTGTGGAAAACCAGCGGGCACACTGGTTTTTATCGCGACAGTATGTTCAGCCCCATCGAAATCGAAAAGGCCGATTACCAGATCAAGCCGATGAACTGCCCCGGCCACATTTTGATTTACAAGTCGCATCTGCGCAGCTATCGCGATTTGCCGCTGCGTTATGCCGAGCTGGGAACGGTTTATCGTTACGAACGTTCGGGCGTACTCCACGGATTGCTGCGCGTGCGCGGCTTCACGCAGGATGACTCGCACATTTTCTGCCGGCCGGATCAAATCGAATCCGAAGTTGCGGGCTGTCTGGATTTCGCATTCGCGGTGATGAAGACCTTTGGCTTCGACCGTTACGAAGTGGAACTGTCGGAATGGGATGCCGCGCATCCGGAAAACTACGCCGGCAAAGCGGAAGACTGGAACCGCGCTACAGCCGCGCTGTCCGATACTCTCCAGCGCATGAAAATTCCGTTCAAGCGTATCGAAGGCGAAGCCGCGTTTTACGGTCCAAAAATCGACGTGAAATTAATCGACGCGATTGGCCGTCCGTGGCAGTTGACCACCGTGCAATTCGATTTCAATTTGCCCGCGCGCTTCGCCTTGGAATACGTTGGCGAAGACGGCGCGCGCCACCAGCCGCTGATGGTCCATCGCGCGTTGCTCGGCTCGGTCGAGCGGTTCTTTGGCATTCTCATCGAGCACTATGCCGGCGCATTTCCGGTGTGGCTTGCCCCCGTGCAGGCCAGCATTTTGCCGCTCAGCGAGAAGTTTTCAGAGTACGCGAAATCCGTTGAGGCGAAACTGCGCGCCGCGGGCGTTCGCGTTCATGTCGACGACCGCAACGAGAAACTACAAGCCAAAATTCGCGATGCGCAGCTGCAAAAAATTCCGTACATGCTCATCGTCGGCGCCAAAGAAGCCGAATCGGGTGCTGTGTCTGTGCGCCATCGCTCCGAAGGCGACCTCGGCCCGCAACCCCTCGATCAATTCATTGCCGCGCTGCGCAACGAAATCGAAACCAAAGCCCACGACTGAAATGCCGTTCTCCACGCCGATGAATATTCAGATTCGCCAGGCAACTCCCGCGGACATTCCCATCCTGCGTGAATTGATCGATGCCTCGGTCCGCGGATTGCAGGCGCGAGATTGCACGCCCGCTCAGATTGAACTCGCGCTAAAGATGGTCTGCGACGTGGATAGCCAGTTGATTGCGGACGGAACATATTTCGTTGCGGGCATCAAATCGCCCGAAAAGAATGATTCTGTAATCGCCGGATGCGGCGGCTGGAGCAAACGCAAGACCCTCTACGGTGGCGACCGCTGGGCGGCGCGGGAAGACGCGCTTCTCGATCCTGCCCGTGACGCGGCGAAGATTCGCGCCTTCTTCATCCATCCGGCATGGGCGAGGCGCGGTATCGGCGGCATGATCCTGGAAGCGTGCGAATCTGCCGCAAGGTCCGCGGGCTTTACGCGCTTTGAAATGGGCTCCACGTTGACCGGTGTGCCGTTCTACCGCGCTAAAGGCTACGTCGAGTTGGAACGTCTGGAAGTTCCGCTCTCGAATGATGTCTCGTTTCCAATAGTGCGAATGGCCAAACACGCATAGGCGCAAGACGAAACGAGATAGTTTGCGTCCGGTGTATGGTATCTTCACGGAAATGCCAGACACCATTCCCGTCCTGACCCACGAAGAGAAACCCGTGCGGCCCGCCGCCGTGAGCGCGCGGATTATCGCCGCGGGAATTGTGATTGCCTTTTTTTATCTGGCCTCAAGCGTGGTGATCACGCTGCTGGTGGCTATCCTATTGGCTTATTTCCTCGATCCACTGGTCGTGTGGCTCGAACTTTTCCGCTTCCCCAGAGCCCTGGGTTCGCTCGTCGTTTTGATCGTTGCGATAGCGTTGTTGTTTGCCGTGGGATCGTCGCTGATAAATCGCGTGGACCAATTCGGCGCCGACTGGCCGCTCTATTCCACTCCGCTGCGCGCCGTCACCAGCAGCATCGAGCGCCGGATGAATCTGCTGGAATCGCGAGTCAACGAACTTTCGCCCCAGACGCGTGAATCGCGCGAGCAGCATGTGGTCACCGTGGCGGAATCGCATCCGGTGCGCGACGCGTTACTTCAACGGCTAGGTTCTCTCTATACGGCATTGTTCGCCGCTACCTTTGTGCCCTTTCTCGTTTTTTTTATGCTCGTGGGCAAACGAAAAATCTGGCACGGCACGATGGAGTTATTTCCCGTAGGGCACCGGACCCCCGTAAAAATTGCCCTCTCCGAAGTCAGCAACATGCTGCGCAGCTACGTGGTGGGAACTGCGCTCGTGGGACTGATCCTTGTCCTCGCGAGTTGGGCGTTTTTCTGGGCCATGGGCTTGGATTTTTCTTTTCTCACCGCGCTCGTTTCCGGCTTGCTGAACCTCGTGCCCTATCTCGGCATGGTTCTCGCCTGGATGCCGCCCGTGCTCATTGGTTTGAAGCAGTTTCATAGCGTAGGCCCGTTCCTCCTGATTTGCGGAGTACTCGGGTTCTTTCATTTGATGGCGGCGAATTATCTGCTGCCCGCATTCGTGGGACGCCGCGTCCATTTGAACGCCGTGTCGGTTACGATCGCCCTGCTTTTCTGGGGATGGATGTGGGGCGCGCTCGGATTGTTGCTCGCGATTCCCATCACCGGAACGATCAAAGTCGTTTGCGATCACGTGCAAGGTTGGGAGCCGGCGGGAAAGTGGCTGGGGGAGTGAGAAACAATTTCAGACGGCGCTGCGGAGTTCCGATCTCTTGTCCGGGCTAATCTGTGGCGTCTGGTCGAATCGCGCGCAACCGCGAGATAACACCGCCAAGCCATGCAGCATCTGGCGGTTGCTGAAATAGGCGAATCGCCGCGATGCCCGCCGCGCCGGCGCGCAAGCAAGTTCCCGCATTTTTCTCGTCGATGCCGCCTATGGCCAGCACCGGGATCCGAACACTGCGACAAACTTCGGCAAGTTTGTCGACACCCTGCGGCGCGCCAAACTTCATCTTGGCAGGCGTCTCGTAGATGGGCCCGAAGAAAATATAATTCCCGCCTGCACGCTCGGCCGCAATGGCCTCTTGAACATCGTGGCATGACGCGCCAACCATAAAATCCCCCTGGGCGTTTCCGGCGCGGCACCATTGAACAGTTTGGGCAACCGGAATCGAAGCGCCGCCAAGATGCACGCCGGCCGCGCCCGCCGCGATTGCAACATCAAGCCGGTCGTTTACTATGACGCGCGTATGAGCATTCGCGTCTTGAGTTACCGCGACGGCTTGGCGAGTAAGCTCCAGCAATTCGCGCGCCGGCAAATCCTTTTCGCGGATCTGGATCCAATCAACGCCGACAGCGACGGCACTTTCGATGCGCACGAGCAAATCGTCAGTGGAAGGAACTCCTGAACGTTGCGGACTTCGCAGAAGATGCCAGTCGGTCACATAACAGAGAAGCATGTGTGTAGCCGTGGAGTTAATGGCTCGGCGTGACTGCTGGTCGTTTTCGCCTGAAAGAGTCCACCGCGAGCACGGCATCGACCACGCCCAGTCCGGATATCGCGCCGCGAACGTAAGGATTGAGCAAAATTGGTATCAGTGACGGATAGTGATTGAGAAAATAATTCGTTTCCCAGAATGTCGACCACGGGATGAGGATAATCAGCAGGCCCATTTCGAGCCACAGAAGCAGCAGCAGCACGCGTAGGAGACGGTTGGCCAATGGGGTCAGTTTTTTTGCAGAGTTGCAATGCGCTCCGCGACGTCACGGTAGTCGATGTTCATCGCGTAAACCTGCCGGAAACTATCGAGCGCCGCTCGGCTGTTGCCTGCTTGCTCCTCTGCCAAGCCCAAATCATACCGCAAAGCGAGAACTGTTTCTGGATCAAGTCCCGGAAGTTCCAGCGCGCGTTGGTACCACAGCGCGGCAATTTTGGGTTCCTGTTTCTCCATAAAAACCAGGCCGAGAAGCGTTGCGCATTGCATCGAGTAGCGGAAGGACCGCCCTTCCTGAATCGCTTTCGCTACTCTTTGAAATTCGCCGATGGCTTCATCGAGCAAGCCCATCTCACGGTACGCAATGCCGAGATTGTAATGTGTTTCGAGGTCTTCGTCCTCGTCCTTCTCGCCCATCTCGCCGAGTTCGGCGCGGAATTCCTGAAAAACTTCGCTCAACTCGTTCTTAACGCCCGGCGTTGCCGATTCGATTTCAGGAACAGGTTCATCGACGTGCTTCGGTTTTGTTTCCGCGGGTGTCTCTTTCTCTACAGCGGAAGTTTCCAGACCCTCCACTTCTGCGACCAACTGGTCCAGAAAACCTTCCGTGGTTGTGGCTTCACTATTTGCGCCGGCCTCAGAAACTAGCTCGAGTTCGAATTCCGCCGTTTCAGGGTCCGTTGCCTCCGTTGTGCCTGCGGGTGGTTCGGGTGTATCGGCAACAGCTTCGGTTCCTTCTGACGCAGTTAAGTTAGCCCACTCGTCCGAAAGATCGATTTCGTGCCCGCTCGCGCCAGTAGACCCTGCAACCTCAGCAGGTGACGTGCCCGCTGCCGATCCCGCGGGCATCTCTGGTTCCCCGGGGACCACGGGAACGGAGAACTCCGCTGGGCCAGAAGCCGCCGGACGGGCGACGGTCTGCGCTGCGGTGAGTTCTTCGTCGGTCGCGCCCGAGGCACGCTGGAAGCGGCGACGCAGTTCTGTAAAACGCTCCGCATTTATTGTATCGCCACGTTGCGTATAAATTTGCTCAAGTTGCGCTGCCAATTCGGCCGTTCGCCGGTCATCCCCCGCTCCAAGGTTCAAATCGAGCAGCCGCTCAAGCGTGGGCGCGTGTCCTGGTACGCGCTGCAAAATATTATCGAGCAACTGGATGGCTTTTTGCGTCAGCCCATAGCTCGAAAACAAATCCACGTCAGTGAGAGATTGGGTAACGAAACGCTGCATTTCATCATCGAGCCCGAGGTCGTTCGCGGGCGGGGCAGGCGGAACCGGTGTGGCAGTACCGAGCAGCGGAGCCGTCGCGGGTTCCTGCGGAAAAATGTCGTCAAGGTCGGCCGGCGCGTCGGACGGGTGACCAAGCTTCTTGCGCACTTGGCCCAGGCGTTGCCGCGCAAATTCATTGTCAGGTTCGCGTTCGAGCAACTCGTTCAGCGTGGCTTCTGCGCGATCGGACTGCCCGGCATTCGCATACGCGTCGGCCAGTTGCGATTGCATCTCGGAAAGATTGTTGTCTCCCATGCGGCGGTACAGGTCGACCAGCCATTCCACCGGCTCGACACGTTCCTGCAGCCGCTCCGAGACAGCCTTGAGCACTTTAGCCAGGTGCTCCTGATTCCCAGAAGCGATCGCCGATTCGCGAATTCCATCAATCAGTTGAAGGGCGATATCCGGATCGTCCGCTTCAATCAGGGCGCTGGCAACGCGCAAAACCAGCACATATTTTTCCGCGCCCTGGAGCGCGGCATGCTGAACCACTTCGACGGCGCGCTCGTTTTTTCCGCCCTTCAGGCAAATGTCGACTTGCAATCCGAGGGTTTCTGAATTTGAGTCCGCATCGGGCAGGCTGGCGAGCGTTTTCAACGCGCCGTCCGTATCTCCTGCCTCGCTGAGCATGCGCGCTTTCAGGATCAAGGCCGTGGGATTGCCAGGCTCCGCGGCGAGCGCTGCATCGATTGTTTTTTGCGCTTCGGCGGCGTCTCCGTGCTCATGCAAATACCTCGCAAAGTGCAAATAGGTGTTTGCCGCCTCTTTTTTCTGGCCCATCGCGATGTACAGCTCGGCGAGGCGCCGCTGCACGCGCGGATTATCAGGCTCGACTTCGAGCAGCCGTCGCAGAACTTCGACGGCTTTTGCAGTCTGATTGGCTTTCAGGTGTGCTTCGGCGAGTTGCAAAAAAATCGGTCGCGCCTCGCTCAAGATTCCTTGCTGAACGTAAAGATTCGCGAGTTTTTCGAGCGGCTGCGTTTCGTTCGGAGCCAGCTTCGAAATCTTTTTGTAAATCGCGATGGCCTTGCTGTTGAAGCCGTCGTTGAGATAAAGTTGCGCCAAGCGCTCGAAGTATTCGACAGCCTGCGGCATGCTGTTCTGCCGCACGAAGAGATCCCCAACGGTCATTAGCACTACCTGATCGTTCGGATCACCGCGCAGAATCGTCTGATATTCCTGAATCGCCTGGGCGACTTTGCCCTGATTCAGCGATTTCAGCGCCGATTCCATGACTTTGGCTTTATTCATGGCCATGCGTGTTTCCTGAATGCTCCCACCCGCGTGCCTGTAGCGGACGTCCACGACAGAGCGTTTTAGCGCGGGTTCTGTGAAGCTAGGCTACGGTAGCACACGCGAAAAACAAGGGTCAACGCGCCGCTGGGCATGCGTGTAGGAACTCGACAACACCTGAATGAAGCGGCAGGCCTCTCTAGCACGGCTCCGCTCGTAGGCCATCCCGTAAGAGGCAAGCCGGGAGTCAATCGCGTCCGGTGACGGGGGACTCCGGACGCACGGCTGTGGAGTTGGCGGCGACGGCCGTCAGCGGAAGCGTTTCTTGCGTTGCATTCACGGCCCAGCAGGTCGAGTCGCGCACCGGCGCATACGAATAACGGTGCAGAGGCGTCGGACCGTAGCGCTTCAGCGCCTCCAGATGGTCCGGAGTGCTGTAACCGCGGTTTTGCGCCAGGCCGTACTGCGGATAAAGCTGGTCGAAGTCGTCCATCAAATGATCGCGTTCCACCTTGGCAAGAATCGACGCCGCCGCAATCGAAATCGAGCGTGCGTCACCGTGAATCAGCGCTTTCTGCTCGATGGCAAGAGGCAGCTCCATCGCATCAATCAGCAGATAATCCGCCGCGGGACGAATGTTTTCAACGGCGGCGAGCATTGCCTG
>DATGJE010000389.1:0-8926 GCA_035295305.1 Candidatus Acidiferrales bacterium
TGTTCCGCCGTGGTCACATCCATAATGACGCCACCCTTCAACATCTCCGCCAGCCCGACCTTCACTCTCCACAAATTCTCGTGCCCGTTCTTCTGCTCTCCGCTTTTCATCGCTTTTCCCCTTCTCTCTGGTTAGATGAACATTTGTCTCTCTGCCGAATCTTTTTTCCGCATGTCAACCACCGCGCACCGCAACTACGAAATTCCCGGCATCCCGAACAGCGACGTCATTTTCTGCGCACACTGTTCAACGAATCGCACGTCCTTTTCGCTGAACGCGTTTTCTCTCTCGCTGTCGATGTTGATCGTCCCGACGACCATTCCTCCCACGCCCAGCGCCGGCACAATCATCTCGGACCGCATTTTCGTGTACGCCACCAAATAACGCGGATCCTTGCTCACGTTTCCACTCACCAGCGGCGCGCGTTGCTTTACGACAACGCCGGTCAGCCCCTTCGTCACCGCAAACCTCATGTGCGCCGGCTCCTCGGTTCCTGTCCAACCCAGCGCAACGATTTCTGTCTCCGTAACTGCATAAATGCTCACCGAGCCATACGCGCGCGACTGGCGAATGATCTGCGCGATTCGTTTTGCAATTGCCGATGCTTGCCCGCCGCCGGCAACAACGGACCCGATCTCGTCGAATGTACTTTGGTCCTCAATCACTCTCGAACCCTCCCGGCAATCACTTCCTTTTCCGCGTTCTTGCCGACCACTACAAACCTGCCCTTCCCGCGCGCCAGCACTTTCCCCGCGGCATTCCGAATCTCACCTCGATGCATCAAATTTCTTCCCTCGCGCGACACTTCCTCCGCTTCCACCGTAATCTCCTCATCGACGGGCACCGGCCGCAAATATTCCACTGACAGCTCCGCCGTCACCGCGCGCACATCATGGAACCGGTTCAACTTTCCCATCGCTTCATCGAGCAGCAGCGCAATGATTCCGCCGTGCATCATCCCGCCGCCGCCTTGATATTGCGCGCCAAGGCGGAAGCGCCCGACGATTTTCCGTCGCGCATGATCCTGCTCAAACGCCAGCTTCATCCCGTTTGCATTCGCCGCCCCGCAGCCAAAACAGGAATTATCAGCCTTCGGCTCCAGCCTCTCGATTGTCATTCGTTCTCCCAACCGTTACGTCGTCTTCGTTCTGCTTTTCGTTTTTCGCTTTTCACTTTTCGTTTTTTGCTTTTCGAATTTCGAGTTCCTAGTCTCGACTTTCAACTGTCAACTATCGCCTATCAACTATTCGTATCTCAGCGCCACAATCGGATCGACAAGCATCGCCCGCCGCGCGGGAATGTAGCACGCGCCAAGGGCGACAAGGATCAGCAGCCCCGCTGTGCTTAAGAAGCTTGGCGCGTCGAACATCCCAATGCCGTAAAGCAGCGTGTTCATGCTCTTGGCCAGTAAAACGGAAAGCCCCAGCCCCACAACCACACCAGCGACAACCATGGCCATTCCGTTCAGCAGAATCAGGCGAACCACGTTGCCCGGCTGCGCGCCCAGCGCCATGCGAATGCCAATTTCCTGTGTGCGCTGATTTACGGAGTAAGACATCACGCCGTACGTCCCAATCGCCGCGAGCACCAACGCCAGTAATCCAAACGTTCCCAGCAGTTCAGCTCCCATGCGCGGAGCGGTAAGCGACTGCACTAGCACCTGCTCCATGGTCTGCACGCCAAGCAGCGGCACGGACGGAGCCAGCGTGCCTAGCGTGCTGCGCACAATTGGGATCACTTTCGCCGGATCGCCCTTGGCGCGGACAAACAGCATCACGGCGGGCGAGTAGTGCTGCTTCAGCGGCATGTACACGACGGCCTGTGGCGGTTCGCCGAGCGTCGCGTACTTTGCCGTGTTCACTTCTCCCACCACAGCCACGTCCCAGGGTTCACCCAGAAAATGTAAATGCTTCCCGATGGGATCCTGCCCTGGCCAGAAAACGCTGGCGGCTTCGCGATTCACAACACAGGCCATGGCGGCATTGGCGTCGTCGCTTTCGGTGAAATCACGCCCCTCAAGCAGGGTGATGCCCGCCGCCGAAAAATATCCCGGCGCCACCGCCACCACCGGAGTCAACTTGCCATTGCGCGGGTCGCTGGTATCCACGCCGTCGGTGAATGTCGTGCGCGCCAAGCCGCCGCCCAGCGGCGGAGTATCCGAAAGGCTCGCGCCCGCAATCATCGGGGAGTCGTCAAGCCGCTGCACCACGTCGCGATACAACGCTTCGGCTTGCGGCTGCGCGTAGTTCTCCGCGCCCGGATTCAGGAACATCACTACTTCGTGCTGCACTTCAAAGCCGGGATCGATTTGTTGCGCATTGCGCAGACTGTGAATAAACAGGCCCGCGCCCACAAGCGCAATCAGCGAGAGCGCCACTTGAATCATCACCAGCACGCCGCGAAGCCCGTACCAGCGCCCGCTTCCCGTCGGTGCGCCGGTGCGATCCTTCAACGCCGCCACGCTATCGCTGCGCGAAGCTTGCAGCGCGGGCACAAGTCCAAATAGAAGCGTGGCGACAACAGCGAGCCCCATGGTGTAGATAAAAACGCGGCCGTCCAGCGTGAAATCCAGATTGCGCACCAGCCCGCCCGGCAGCAGCGAAACAAGCACCGACTTTCCCCAGTATGCGCAGAAAATACCCAACATTCCGGCGACCAGCGCCAGCAGCAGACTTTCCGTCAGCAGTTGACGAATCAGTCGCGTCCGCGAGGCGCCGAGCGCCAGTCGCACCGCGATTTCGCGCTGACGCTGCGTAGCGCGCGCCAGCAGCAAGTTCGCTACGTTTGCGCACGCAATCAGCAGCACCAGGCCCACAATCCCCATCATCAGCGCGCCGGCAAGCGCAAAGATCCTGTGCGCCTGCGGCGGGATCGCCGTGTCATTGATGGGCACGAGCTCTTCGTTGCGCCCGCCATTGTCCTTGGGATATTCCTTTTCGAGTCGCAAACCCAGCGCGTGCACTTCGGCGCTCGCCTGCGCGACCGTGACGCCCGGCTTCAGCCGCGCCACCATGTTGGTCAAACGAAAAGCGCGCTGGTGCAGAAAGGTCTTGATTATGCCCGTGAGCACTTGATCGCTCAGCGAAATGGGAATTAAAACGTCTGGGCTGCCCAAATTGCCGACGCCGACGAAATCGCGCGGCGCGACGCCGATTACCGAATATTCGGTTTGGTCCAACTGGATCGTTTTGCCCAGAATCGCGCGGTCGCTGCCGAATTGCGTGCTCCACAACGCATAGCTGATCACCGCGTCAGGGCGTGGCGTGGTGTCCTCGTCAGGCGAAAAACCCCGCCCGAGGACTGGGTGAATGCCGAGAACGTCGAAGAAATTCGCGTTTACCAACTCGCCGAAAACCTGCACATGCTTGCCCGAAACGGTAAGGTTGAAACCGTTCGGAATCGCAATCGAAACGCCGGAGAAGGATTTGATGTTGTCGCGGTAATCCGTCGCATTCGGATAGGGCGTGCCAAGATACTCCTGCAGCGGCCCGTTATGGCTCTGCGCCGTAGAGTAGAGGACTACCACGCGCGACGGGTCCTCCACGGGAATGGAGTGCAGAAACACCGCCTTCGCCAGCGTGAAGATTGTCGTATTCGCGCCGATTCCCAACGTCAGCGACAGCACCGCTACCGCCGTGAACCCCGGCGCCTTCGCCAGCATCCTCACCGCAAACTTAATGTCCTGCCACATTGTCAAACTCCAGTGACCAGTGATCAGTGCCTCAGTGGCCAGCAGCAACCACTAGTCTCACCTTCTCTGACCGTCCAAGCGTCCCCGCAAGCTCATCAACATCTTCCGGATCTCTCCAATCAGAGAGAATATCTCCGCCGTTTGAGACGTATTGCAAAACTCGAGCTGATTGCTGAGCGTCAATTGCGTGTCCACTTCCGCCAAAGAACCCTCCGCATGCGAGATGAACTGAACGAATTCCCGGGTTGTGTGCCGAGCCTGCCCCTCCGCAACATTCGACGGAACAGAGACGGCCGCACGTCTAACTTGAGAAATTAGGCCAAATCTCTCGTCTGCCGGAAAGTTCATTGTCGGGCTCTAAATGGCGCGCACCAAATCCATCGCCTTCTGCCACACTATCAGGTCCCGGTAACTGCGCACTTTTGGCTTTTCACTAATCACCGCAAGCTTTGCCTCTCCCTATGCACTGTTCTTCCTCTGTCACTTCTTACTGTTCACTGGCCACTAACCACTGACCACTGCCTCTAAATCAAAGCCACCCGCGACCTCATTTCCTGCGGATGCTCCATCATCGCTCGCCTGCCGCCTTTTTGCTTCTTTCGCATCTCCGTGTCAATCACGCTTCCCAGCTTTGCGAGTCCCTGCACGATATCCCTTTCCTCCAGTCCCGCAAATCCCAGCCGCAGCGTGTTCGTCTGCGGATGCTCAAAATAGAAATATCTTCCCGGCACAAACAGCACGCCGCACTCGCGCGCATGAATCAGCAACTCGCCCGCATCCAGCCCCGGCGGCAGCGTGACCCACACCGACATGCCTCCGTCCGGACGCGTCCATTCCACCCCACGTGGCAAATATTTCGCCACTGATTTTTCGAACACCTCAAGCCGCCTGGCATACACGCGAATCATCCGCTTCATGTGCTTTTCAAGCATTCCGCGCTTCACGAATTCCGCCAGCGTCGCTTGCGCAAGCTGGTCCGTGTGCAAATCGCTCGATTGCTTCAACAGCCTCAGCCGTTCAATCACGCGCTCCGGCCCCACGCACCATCCGACGCGCAATCCCGGAAACGCCACTTTTGAGAAGCTATCGATCTGGATCACGATTCCGTTGCGGTCTATTGCCTTCAATGACGACAGGGGATTCCCCCGCAGCCGCAATCGCGCATAAATATGATCCTCCACAATCGGCACTTTGTGCCGCGTTGCAAGCTCCAGCAACCTTTGTCGTTCGCCGACAGGCAACGTGGTTCCCGTCGGATTCTGAAAATCCGGCGTGACTAAAATCATTTTCACGCGGTTCTGCTCCAGCACTGCTTCCACCGCCTTCATGTCCAGCCCGGCATAACTTTGCCTCAAACGGTTCGTCTCCACCGCCGCGGGCAAACATCGCACACGCGCCGCTGATAAAATCGACAGCGCCCCCGGATACGCAGGATTTTCCACCAGCACCGCATCGCCCGGCCGCAGAAAAGCCTTGGCAAGCAAGTCGAGCGATTGCTGGCAGCCGTCCGTGATGAGCAGTTGACGCTCCTGCGCCGCGATCCCTTCAGCGCGCAACATTTCCAAGAGCACTTGTTTCAACGGGCCGTAGCCGTCCGACGCGCCGAGCTGTAAAATCTCCCGGCCTTCGCGCTTCAATACGGCGTTCGCACACGTGCGCACATCGTCAACGGGAAAAAATTCCTCCGACGGCCGCGCGCTGATAAACGCAATCGTGCCTTCGGGCACTTCGGGCATCAATCGGCTCAAACCGTCCCCGGCGCGCTCGTCCGCGAACAACGCTTCCCATCGCAACACGCCGCCCTGCTCGCGTGGCGGCGGCGTGAATTCTCGCGGCGCGGTGGACTCGCTGATATACGTTCCGCGCCCGACGAAACCCTGTATCAGCCCCTCGGATTCCAATTCCGCGTACGCGGTCGCCACGGTCGTCCGATGAATCTGTAGTTGATTCGCGAGTTCGCGGCTCGCCGGGATGCGATCGCCCGGCAGCAATTCCCCCGAATGCACCAGCGCGCGCATTTGATCGCGCAGCTGCGCGTACAGCGGGATATTGCTTTCAGGCTGCAAATGGAGAGGAATAAATGGCCTGCTCATACAGGCCAATATAAACCCAAAAACACTCCTCAAAAGAGCCAATTTGGCTCTTTTGAGAACTTTCGGAAGTTTTAGCTATATGCTGTTAATTCAATGATTTGAGGACCGCAAACGAAACCGTTGAATTTTCCCCGTCGCCGTCTTCGGCAGTTTTTCGACGAATTGGACCGTGTGCGGGCATTTGTACGAAACCAATTTTTGCCGCAGCCATTCGCGAATTTCCCGCTCCAGGCCTTCTTGTGTTTGCATTTCATTCTTCAGCACAACGTAAGCGGCGGGATGAATCAGTCCATTTTCGTTTGCTTGCGCGACCACCGCAACTTCCGCAACCATCGGATGACCCAGCAGCGCGTTTTCCACTTCCCCCGGGGATACCCACATGCCGGCGACTTTCATCATGTCGTCCGCGCGTCCGCAATAGTGGTGGTAGCCATCCGCGTCGCGCGTAAATTTATCTCCGGTAACCACCCATTCGCCGCGCTTCGTTCGCGCCGTCAGCTCCGGCTTATTCCAGTAGCCCGCGAACGCGCCGCCGCCGCGCACCCACAAATTCCCGATCGCTCCATCCGCAATCGCGCATCCCTCGTCGTCAACGATTTTCGCTTCGCATCCCGGCACTTCCACGCCGCAGCTTCCCGCTCGCGCGCGCCCTGGACGCGGCGACAAAAACATGTGCAGCATCTCCGTCGATCCGATGCCGTCCAGAATCTCCACGCGGAATTTTTCTTTGAATCGTTCGAAGATTTCCGCAGGCAGCGCTTCTCCCGCCGAAATGGCCATGCGCAGTGACGAACAGTCAATCGCCAGCCCTCGCTCTGCCTCGCGCAACATCGCCGCAAAAAACGTCGGCACGGAAAACAAAATTGTCGGTCTGTATTTTGCCAGCAAGTCTGCGGCGCGTTCCGGTTTGGGTTTACCCGGATCAAGCACCGTGCTTGCGCCAACTGAAAACGGAAAGTACATTCCGTTTCCCAGTCCATACGCAAAAAACAATTTCGAAACGGAGTAGGTGATATCGTCCGCGCGCAATCCCAGCACTTCGCGCGCATAGCCCCGGCTCGTGCGCACCATGTCCGCGTGACGATGAATCGCCGCTTTCGGCGTCCCTCCGCTTCCCGAGGTGTATAGCAAAAACGCCGGATCCATCGCCGCTGTCGCATGCGTCCCGCACCGCTCGCTCGCTTTACTCCATGCGTCATCCCACGCAAGCTTCCGCGCCCCCGCGAACACGGTTCCAGGGGCCTTCACCGCGTCCTCGGCGTCTTCACCGGAAATTGCGAGCAGACGAAGTTCCGGCGCTGCTTCAATTCGCGAAAACTCCTCCATCGCGGAGACATGCACAATCGCAATTCGCGCGCCTGCATCCTTCACGTAGTAGGAATAATCGGCCGCCCGCGCCATCGAATTCACTGGCACGGCAATCGCGCCAATCTTCGCCGCGCCAAAAAACGCACCGATGAATTCAATCGAATCCGGAAGAATAATCAGGACGCGCTCGCCCGCCTCGCAGCCGCATTCGCGCAACACGTTTGCCGCGCGATTCACGGCAGCTTCGACTTGGGAGTAGGAAAATCGCGAAGGCTCGCCGAGAATCGCTGTGCGTTCAGGATGCTCTCGCGCTGGGCGCGACACAAACTCCTCGGCAATGTTCAGTTGCTGCGGAATCTCCGGAAGCATCGCAGAATTCTACTCCGCCGCGGCTTCCGCGCCCAAGTTCCGCTTGAAAGTCGGAGGGACCGCGACTTCCTTCTCCCACAGAATCTTTGGTGAATAAAAAGCGAAGAGTTATACTTAGGCTCTTGAGGAGAAACGAGCTATGTCACCAGGGGCACCGGAAGAATCGCGGCTCACCTTCGGATACGAGGAGTTCTGGCCCGTTGTGTATAGGGAACACGAGAGGCAGTTCGCTGCTATCACCGATCTGATGAAGTTGGCGAATGAAATGCTAGAGGCTGCCGAGGAAAAGGCAACCGAGCCGGTCGAGAAGGTCGTTCTCGAGCTGACTCGGGCCACGGCGGCGGGAGCGAACGACGTCATCCTACTCTCTGGGAACGGCTGCGGTACCGGTGCAATAAAGATCGTGCGTAGCATGTTTGAATCTTCGTGGACGGCGGAATACCTGCGTCGCAATCCAAAGGAGGTCGACCGTTACCTGGAGTTTGGTGCGGTTCTCGCACGGCGTCGATATGAATGGTTGCTGGCTGAGGATCCAGAGCGCGCAAGAAGCATATCCCCGGAAGCTGCTAAGAGTAGTGAGGATGAATACAATCGCGTGAAAGCTCGATTCACGAAGCCTAACGGACACGAAATGAATCAGTGGTGCACGGAATCTATTGGGGAAATGGCCCGCAAGATCGGCCGTGGAAAAGAGTACAAGGCTCCCTATAGCATCGCATGTTCAATCCAGCACGCAAACTTCGAGGGTCTGTCGACTGGCTTCCAGCTACAGAACGGGACCATTTCACGCGATTTCCCGCCGTCAATGAGGGGGATCAAGATGGTGCTGGCCACGGCGAATACGCAACTCTGGTTCGCGCTCGACACGTTAGACAGTTGCTGCAACCTGGGGTTGTCCGATAAATTGAAAACCGCAGAAGAAACTCTCCACAAAGCGTACAAAAAATAGCAGCCGCGCATGGTCAGGTCCAATGTGCACCGGGGGGCGGTGCAAATCCGTCCCTACAGTGTCCCGCTTGTCAATCCGCCGCAGCGTGCTGACCAAAACGAGTCGCGCGCTCGGCTTGGCGCTTCTTCTTGCTGTGGCGTATGCGCCAAACCGACACGCCAATAATGATGGCGCAGCAAATCTCGACAAACACTTTCCCGCCATCGAGATAATCAGCCCCCAAACCGTTCAGATTCGGATCCGTCAGAATGCCGTGAATAAAAACGCACGCCGCCGCGGGATACGTGAGATAGTGCAGAAGTTTCCAGAAATGCCGACCGATCTCGATGCGGTAGAGCGAAGTCACGACGATGATTACAAGCAGGTACAGCGCTCCCGCGCCGATCGTATTCTGCAGCGGCTGCTGCGGAGACCACAGCGGCAATAAAATATCGATGACGCGAAAATGAGGCTTCGCATTCAGCAGCAGCGGCAGCGGGTGCAGCAAGGTAAAACCCAAAGTGCCGTAGCCGGTCC
>DATGJE010000390.1:0-8077 GCA_035295305.1 Candidatus Acidiferrales bacterium
TGCCGTTGGTTTTCGTGATGGCTTCGCGCACGGCCCACTCGACATTTTCTTCCGTGCTCAAAAGCATCGCGGGGTCAACGTTGCCCTGGAGCGCGATTTTTGCGCCTATTTTCCCGCGAGCCTCGGCAAGATCGGTGCGCCAGTCAACGCTGAGCACGCTCGCACCGGTTCGGGCCAGGGCAGAGAGCAAATGCGCGCCGTTCTTGGCGTACAGTATCACGGGTGCCGCGCCTGCGTTCAATTCCGCGATTAGCTGTTGGGTCGCACGCAGTTCGAACACTTCGTAGTCGTGCGCGGAAAGTTCTCCCGCCCAGGTATCGAAAATCTGCACGGCAGCGGCGCCGGCGGCAAGCTGCATTTTCAGATACCGCGACGTGGCATGCGCGATTTTTTCGAGCAGCGCATGGAGCAACGAGGGCTCCGTGTACATCATGCGCTTGATCGTTGAAAGCTCGCCTCGGGTTCGACCTTCGACCAGATAGCACGCAAGAGTCCAGGGCGCGGCCGCGAAGCCGAGGACCGGAACATCGGGTCCCGCGGCACGCGCAATGGCACGAATGGCGTCGCCCACGAATTGAGTTTCGCGCTCGGGATCAAACTCCTTGAGCGACTCGACCGCCTTCCAGTCACGTAAGAGATTGCCCAAGCGCGGCCCGTCGTCGTTTATTTCGAGCGGCATGCCCATCGCTTCCGCGACGATTAAGATGTCGGAGAAGACGATGATGGCGTCGACGTCGAGCAGATGGTAGGGCTCGAGAGAGATTTCCGCGGCGAGTTCCGGCGTCTTCGCCACCTCGAGAAATGAATACCGGCGACGGATTTTTTGGTAGCCCGGTAGATAACGACCTGCCTGACGCATAATCCACGTTGGAACGCGTTCCGGTCGTTCGCCCCGCGCGGCACGCAGGAAGATTTCTTTTTTGGTCGAGGATGAGTTCGGCGCAGGCATCGGATTAATAGATTACGCTTTATCTTACCAGAAGCGGCCTTTGGGCCGCACTGTAAGCGCTTCTGCGGCTCGGGGGTAGTGACTCAGATTGACGTGGTAGGTTGGTTTCCGATTATCCGACTAATCGGGAGTCACGGGCGGATTCAGACATTCAATTGCCCTTTTCATACGAAATTGTATGCACAGGTTCGCCGTCTATGTGACCTTTGAAATCAGTCCAGGGTTTTTCCCATGGATATCTGAAAGAAATCACAACTCGAAGTCCCTTTACCAAAAGTTCCGGCGGGACTTGAAAATTGACTGACGCTCCAGAGCGCAGAGTCCAGTCGGAAATAATATCCGGCCGCGGCCCGAGGTCAGGAACGTGGGGACCACCAACCCATTTCCAGTGGCGCCCGCGCTTGGTGAGATGTCCGTTCGATTCAATTGAGTAACAGGGATAAACGGTCGGTGCCGAAGTCCCCGCCGAGACCCACGTGCAGAAACTCAGGTCAAAGATGCTGTTGTTGTGGATGGTCATTACGATGTCGCCGTTGGCAGCGGGGGTTTTAACGGAAGTTATATAAATCGTCGGCTTCGTCGCATCAAGGTGAACAGTATCAGATGTCAGCGGTCGGTCCTGTCCGGCCGAAGTAGAAGCAGCGAGCAAGGTGCCAAGAATTAAACATCCGATAGCATGGCGAACCATGGTGTATAGAATACAAGGAATCAGTCCGATAAGTCCTGATTAACGGGGTAAACCGGAAACTGTGGCTACGCGGCTCGCATAAGGTTTGTCGCGGTGTGCAATCGGCGCTAAGATTAACGAATGCCGTTTGCATAAGCGCTGTTTTCTTGGCCGTGCGTTTGCGGCGTAGCGCACGCGCGAGGGTTTTCCGTCTGCGATGAAGCTTTCCATGGATTTTGCGGCGCTTGGCCTGTACGTGGCCAGCTTCATTGGCTATACAGCGAACCTGTATCGTGACCGGCGCTGGATTGGGCGCGTCGCGACTCTGCTAATGATCCTCGGCCTCGTGGCGCATTATTATGCTCTGCTCGAACGCTCGCGCGTGATTCACGCGATCCCTTATAACGATCTTTACGGCTCGATGTCGCTTTTTGCGTGGCTTGTTGGCGTAACGTATCTCGGCCTTGAAACGTTTCACCGGCAGCGCGCCGTGGGCTCGCTTGTGGTTCCGTTTGTTATTTTTTGGCTGGCGCTGGCCATGAGCGTCGCGCCGACTGCGGTGATTCGCGCGCCGCAAGCGAACGGAGCGCTCTTTGCTTTGCACATCACGATTGGGATTCTCGCCTATGCGGCGTTTGCCATTTCATTTCTGCTGAGTCTTATCTATCTGGTGCAGAATCGCGTGCTGCGCCATGGGAAGCCGGGGCTGGCCTTCTGGCGATTTCCGGCGCTTGATGTGCTGGAGCGCATGAGCCTGTCCAGCGTGTGGGTCGGTCTGGTTGCACTGGTGATTGGAACCGTTTTGGGCTTCGTTTGGGAGCACCGTTTGGCTCATCGGTTCGCGATGGCCGACCCGAAAGTGCTCGTGACGCTGATCGTGCTGGTGATATACGCGGCATATCTGCTGATTGTTCGCGCGCCGGCATGGCGTGGAGCGCGCGCGGCGCTCGTTTGCGTGTGTAATTTCGCGGTGGTGCTGTTCAGCTATACGATTGTGAATCTTTATTTCACGAACTTTCACCGCTATTTCTGATGGCGATAGATTCCATTTCCGAACGCAACGCTGCTGCCGCACGGGGTCGTGCCGCCATCGCGCTGATCGGCTGCAACCATCGCACCGCGCCGGTGGAACTGCGCGAGCGCGTGGCTTTCACGCCGGAGCAGGCGGTGCGCGCCGCGAACGAGCTATGCCGGATGGGTGTGATTGAGGAAGCCGTGGTTGTATCGACGTGCAATCGCAGCGAGCTGTACGGCGTTACGTCGGAGGAGGGCGAATCCGCGCCCTCGGCGATGGTTTCGTACTTCACGGATTTTCATAAGCTTTCTCCGGCGGAATTGAACGGACGATTGTATCGCCACGCGGGGCCGGAGGCTGTGCGGCATCTTTTTCGCGTTGCTTCCGGAATTGATTCGATGCTGCTCGGCGAAGCGGAAATCCTGGGTCAAGTCCGCGAGGCGTATAACCGCGCGCTCGAAAACGGCTCAACGGGACCGGTGCTGAACCGGCTGTTCCAGGGAGCGCTCGAAGTGGGAAAGCGCGTGCGTGCGGAAACGGAAATCGGCGCGCGGCCGATGTCGGTGGCGCTTGCGGGCGTGAAGCTTGCGGAGCGCGTTTTCGGAGAGTTGAAAGGCCACAGCGCATTAATTGTGGGGGCAGGCGCGGTGGCGGAGCAGGTCGTCGAACATCTGCGGCTGCGCGGAATCGGTGAATTGCGCGTGGTGAATCGTTCACTTGCGCGCGCGGAGGAACTCGCGCGACGCATGGGCGGCCAAGCCGGGGATTGGTCGAATTTCGAGAGCCTGCTCGATCAGCCGGACATTATCGTTACCTCGGTGTCCGGGTCGGAACATGTGTTGACGCGAATGCTTCTGGAACGCGCGATGGCGGCGCGATCTGGACGCGCGATTTTTGTGATTGATTTGGGCGTGCCGCGCAACGTCGATCCCGACGCGGAAGGGCTTTACAACGTCTATCTCTTCAACATTGACCACTTAGGTGAAATCGTCGAGCAGAATAAGAAAGCGCGCGAGGCGGAACTGCCGCGCGTCGAGACGATCGTCGACGAACACGTGACGAAATTTCTGGCCTGGCAATCGAGCCTCGAAGCGGCCGGTTTGTTGGACGCGTTTCGGGCGCGTCTGGAGGCGGAGCGACGAGCGCTGCTCGCGGCGCATTTCGCAAATGCCGATGGCATAACCGAAAGCGAACGCGCGCGTTTCGAGCAGCTTACCGAGGAGTTAATCGACAGGATCGTTCAGCTTCCTTCTCAGCGTTTGCGCAATGCGCGCAAGCTGCGGCGTCCGTTGGAAGGGCTTGCAGCATTGCGGGATTTTTTCGGGCTTGACCCGAGTGACAGGGAGGACGAGTCTTGAAGCGTCTGCGCATTGGGAGCCGGGGCAGCAAACTGGCTCTCTGGCAGGGCGAACACGTTCGAGCGCGGCTGTTGAATGGTTGCGGGATGGAATCAGAAATCGTAATCATCAAAACCTCGGGCGATAATTTTCAGTCCGCGCCCGTGACGGAAATCGGCGGGAAGGGCATTTTCATCAAGGAAATCGAGGACGCTTTGCTCGACGGGCGCGTCGATATCGCCGTGCACAGCATGAAAGATGTTCCGACGGCCACTCCGAGCGGCCTATGCTTTCCGGCGGTCACGAAGAGGGAAGACCCGCGCGATTGTCTGGTTTCTCGAGGCGGTAAAACGCTCGGAAAAATGCCGCACGGCGCCCGCGTCGGGACAAGCAGCTTGCGGCGTCAATCGCAGCTTCGATACTTTCGCAAGGATTTGCGAGTGACGGAAATGCGCGGAAACGTGGATACACGGATACGGAAACTCGAAGCGGGGGAGTTCGACGCGATCGTTGTGGCGAAGGCGGGGCTCGACCGGCTGGGGTTAAGCGATAAAATCGCGGAAGTGATTGCTCCGGAAATTATGCTGTCTGCCGTGGGGCAAGGCGCGCTGGCGATTGAAGCGCGCGAGAGCGATGAATCGTTGCGCGAAACTCTGGTTTCTTTCGACGATGGCGAAACTCGCGCCGCGGTCACAGCGGAACGCGCACTGCTTGCCGAACTCGAGGGTGGATGTCAGGTGCCGCTGGGCGCGTGGGGACGAATCGAAAACGGCGCCTTGCGGCTGGATGCGCGCGTGCTTGCGGCTGACGGGTCCGAATGTATCGCGCGGAACGCGAGCGGCACAATCGCCGACGCGGAAGAAATCGGGCGGCGTTTGGGGCGCGAACTGTTGAGCGGAGGCGCGGACCGGCTGCTGAGGCTGGCGGGAAGGAGCGTGGGTGGAATCTAACGGGACATTCCCGGAGAATGCGTTATCAGGAAAGCGGATCGTTATCACGCGCTCCCCGGGTCAGGGAGAGGACTTGCGGGCGGAGTTGTCGCGCGGCGCAGGCGCGCATGTGATTGAATTGCCATGCGTGGAGTTTCGCGAGCTGGAGGAAACGAGTGAACTCGATCGAGTGATTGGCCGGCTGGGCGAGTTTGCCTGGCTGCTTTTCACCAGTCAGAATGCCGCGAAATTTTTTGCGCGGCGGGCTCGTGCGCTGGGATTCGATTTCGCGCGACTGCCTGAACCGCGGCCGCGCGTTGCGGCGATTGGTCCGGCAACCGCCGAGGCGGCAAAGGCAGAGGGATTCCCTGTGGATTTTGTTCCGGACGCCGGAACGGGGCGAAGTTTTGCGGGGAATTTTACCGACTGCGTGCGCAGCGTCGCGGGAATGGAAGTAAAGAATCCAGCGGTGGGATTTGTTCATGGCGCCGCTGGACTGAAGGTGCTCGTGCCGCGCAGCGATTTAGGCCTTCGCAATCGCGGTGCTACGGATTGGATGGAAGCATTGCGCGCCGAGGGAGCAGAGGTCGTCGCGGTCCGCGCGTATCGGACGTGCATGCCGGAATCGCTTGCGGGGCCGCAGCTGGAACGTATCCGTCGCGAAGCGGTCGACTGTTTTATTTTTGCGAGTCCGTCGGCATTCGAGAATTTCGCGAAATCCGTGGGACCAGACGATCTTCAGCGATTTGCTTCGGTCTCGGCGCTCGCGGCGATTGGTCCAACGACGGCATCTGCGATTCGGGCCGCGGGAGTTCGTTGCGCGATCGAATCGGCAGAGCCAAATGCGAAGGCGTTAATCGAGGCAATCGGCAAGTATTTTGCAGGCTCGCCACGCCGATCCTCGCGCGAAGGAGTCAACCACGCATGAGTTTCCCGACGCAGCGGCCGCGGCGCTTGCGACGCAGCGAAGCGATTCGGAATCTCGTTCGCGAGACCCGGCCGTCGACCGCAGGATTGGTTTACCCAATGTTCGTGTGTCCCGGGAAGGGCGTGCGCGTTGATGTGAGCTCGATGCCGGGTATTGCGCAGCAGTCCGTCGATAAGCTCCTTGAGGAAGTACGCGAAGTCGCGGACCTGGGCATTGCGGCGGTGATCCTTTTTGGGCTGCCGGAGCACAAAGATGAAAAGGGAAGCGAAGGCTATATCGCTTCTGGCGTGGTGCAGCGGGGAGTCGAGGCAATTCGTAAAGCACGGCCTGAACTGCTTGTAGTTACCGACATTTGCCTCTGCGAATACACCGATCACGGGCATTGCGGCGTTATGAAGGGTGAGGAAGTTCTGAATGATCCGACGGTCGAGATTCTGGCGGAAATGGCGCTGTCGCACGCGCGGGCGGGCGCGCATATTGTCGCGCCTTCAGACATGATGGACGGGCGCGTCGCGGCGATTCGCAAGAAGCTCGATGCCGCGAAATTCGACGACGTTGCGATACTTTCCTATGCGGCGAAATACTGTTCTGGGTTTTATGGGCCGTTTCGCGAGGCGGCGCAATCGGCGCCGCAATTTGGCGACCGCCGCAGCTATCAAATGGATCCAGGGAATGCGCGCGAGGCGCTGAAAGAAGTGGCGTTCGATTTGGAAGAGGGTGCCGACATGATTATGGTGAAGCCGGCGCTGCCGTACCTCGACATTATTCATCGCGTCCGCGAAGCGTTCGATGTGCCGGTCGCGGCATATAACGTCAGCGGTGAATACGCGATGGTGAAGGCCGCCGCGCAAAACGGCTGGATCGACGAACAGCGCGTGGTGCTCGAAATTTTCACCTCGATTCAACGCGCGGGCGCTTCGATTGTGCTCACCTACCATGCGAAGGACTTGGCGCGCTGGCTGAAGGCTTGCTGACGCGTCGATGGCTCCCAAACCTCGAATTCAGAAAAACAAATCAAGAACAAAAGACATATTGCGACGCGCTGAGGAATCGCTCGTTGGCGGCGTAAATAGTCCCGTGCGAGCGTTCAAATCAGTTGGCGGCGCGCCGTTGATTGTCGAACGCGCGTCCGGCGCACATTTGTGGGACGCGGACGGCCGCGAATACATCGATTTCATCGGCTCATGGGGCGCGCTGATTCTCGGGCATGCGAATCCGGCGATTGTCGCGGCGATTCAGGAGCAGGCTGGGCGCGGAACCAGTTATGGCATGACGACGGAGCTCGAAGTCGAGCTCGCCGAACGCATCGAGTGCGCGATTCCGTCGATTGAAAAAATACGTTTTGTCAGTTCAGGCACCGAAGCGACGATGTCTGCGGTGCGGCTGGCGCGCGGATTCACGAAGCGCGATTTTATTTTGAAATTCGAGGGCTGTTATCACGGACACGCGGACAGCTTTCTTTCCGAGGCAGGCTCGGGGCTGGCGACGCTGGGGATTGCGTCGAGTCCGGGCGTGCCGGAAGCGATTGCGGCGCTTACGCTCAACGCGCGGTATAACGATCTCGCGGCAGTTGAAAAGCTCTTCGCGGCGCATCTGAATAAAATTGCCGCGGTGATTGTTGAGCCCGTCGCGGCGAATATGGGTGTTGTGCCGCCCGAGCCGGGATTTCTCGAAGGATTGCGTGAAATCACGCGGCGCGCTGGCACGCTGCTGATTTTCGACGAAGTGATCACTGGATTCCGACTGTGCTACGGCGGCGCGCAGTCGCTTTACAAAATCGAACCTGATTTGACGACGCTCGGGAAAATCATTGGCGGCGGATTGCCTGTGGCCGCATACGGAGGCCGCGCTGAAATCATGAACCACATCGCGCCGCTCGGGTTGGTGTATCAGGCTGGGACGCTTTCAGGGAATCCATTGGCGATGCGCGCGGGAATTGAAGTGCTGAAGAAGCTTGAGAAACCCAAATTCTACCTGAACCTGAATTCAAAAGCGGAACGTTTTACCGATCGCTTGCGCGCCGCCGTTCGCGACCATGTCATTCGCGGGTTTGCCCCTGAAGCGCACGTAAACGCAGTGGGGTCGCTTGCGACGCTTTTCTTTGCGGGCGAGCCGGTCCGGAATTATGCCGACGCAAAAAAATCAGACACGGGCCGGTTCGCCGCGTTTTTTCGCGCCATGCTCAAGCAGGGCATCCTACTTGCGCCATCGCAATTCGAGGCGCTGTTCATTTCCGCCGCGCACACGGAGGC
>DATGJE010000391.1:0-6957 GCA_035295305.1 Candidatus Acidiferrales bacterium
AAACTTTCGCCGAACGCTTTCAACTCTGTCGTGGGCATCGTCCTGCAAGGCACGTTTCACTGTACGCTTGCGCTAGCGAGAAAATGGATCGCCGCGAAGCAGCCCGGGAACATCCTCAACATCGTCACGACCTACGCCGCGGCAAACTCCGGCTCCGGTTTCGTCGTGCCTTCCGCGTGCGCCAAGGCCGGAGTCCTCGCGATGACGCGTTCGCTCGCCGTCGAGTGGGCGCGCTATCACATTCGCATGAATGCCATCGCTCCCGGCCCATTTCCCACTGAAGGCGCGTGGTCGCGCCTTATGCCCGCGAAGGAACTCGAGGAACGTGCACGGCAAAATCACCCCATGAAACGCTTCGGCCGCCACGATGAGCTCGCCAATCTCGCCGCATTCGTGCTCAGCGATATGGCGGAATATATTAACGGCGAATGCGTGGTGATCGATGGAGGCTTGTGGCTGCGCGGCGCGGGCGAATTCAACGACTTCGTCGATTTCCCCGAAGCCGCCTGGGACATGCTCGAATCCACCCGCAAAAAATAATGCCAGTTGAATTACTGCGGTTGCGGTTGTGGTTTTTTCTTCTTCAGCAGCCCGCCGACAATTCCGCCGAGTTGGCTCTGGTTCGGTACTTTCAGTTGATTCAACGGCGTCTTTGTCAAACCTTTGAGCCCGTTAAAGCCTGGAATATCCGGGATTACGCGAGGACTCGACGCCGATCCTTCGATGCGGAAAGGCAAGCCTCCGCCCTGGCTAAAAAAGGGCAACTTCGTCAACTGCGCCAGTGGGCTCGACCCGTCGAGCTTCGCCAGCAACCGGAAGTTCAAGTCATTGTTGGGACTCACTGTTCCCGCGCCGGTCACCCCGCCAATCATCGGAATCACGATGTTCACGCTGTCCGCGCGCACGCCGTCGGATGCATATCGCAAATTCGAACTCGCCAGTTTGATCAACGTGTCGTTGCCCGTAGCCGAACCCGCTTGACCAAGCGCCCCGGCAAGTTTCGACGCGAGACTGAATCCGGCGAGCGTTACGTTGCTAAGTTCAATTGGCCCTTGCGTCACCATTTGGTCGAGCGGCCCGTGCAGCGCAAGATTCGCTTTAATCGTTCCACCTTTAAGAGAGGACCCTTGCGGCAACGCGTAGCCCAGCACCGCAAGCAGATTTTCCACGTCCTGTGAAGGCACGCCGTTCACCTTCAATTGGCCATCGAACGGCATTTTTTCTGCGTCGCCACTGCCAATTGGTCCCACGTTGCCCGTCAAGTCTAATTTTCCGCCGCTCGGCGTTTTTGCGTCGAACGTGAAAGGAAACGCGGCTGTCTGAGAAATATTATTTGCCGAGACATTTACGTCCTGATACGTGAGGCGCGTTGGCTGGCCCGCGCGGCCGAAAGCAATCGTGCCATTCGAGATTTTCAGTTTGTCGACCGTGAAACTGTTTAATCCGTTGCTCGTTGCATTCGCCGATGGATCGGGAGTTTGCTTCGCGACCGTGGTTCCTCCGAGCGTCGAAAAATTCCATACTCCCGCCGCGGTGCGCAGCAGTTCAATCTGCGGTTCCTTGAATTCGAGCCCATGCACGCGGAGATTGCGCGAAAAGATCAGCGGCATCACGTCGATTCCCACAGCCAGCGATTTCGCCGTGAGAAAAGCGCCGCTGTTGTAAGCCGGATCGTCCGCAATGGAAATCTGATCCGCTTCCAAACTTCCCGAGAAAAGCGACACACTTAAATGTCCAATTTGCACTTTTCTTCCGAGCTTGTCGCTCAGCGCGGACTCGATATCCGGACGGAAGCGATCCGCATTGATGAAAAACGGCGTGATAATCAGAATCAGCAGAATTACCAGGACAACGATTGCTGCGATGATGAGCGGTTTCTTTTTACCGGCCATGGGCGGCCTTTCTTAGTTCGCGTGCACACCGTTGCGGGGGAAGTCTTGCCGGTGCGCCAGGACCCCTATGTTAGACCTCTGATGGCCACCCGGCAACCCTTCGATGGAAAAACCCCCGGATGACGCTACTGTCTGCAATGAATGTGAACCCGCCGAGAAGATTTTATTTCGCCAATTGCCACTCTAATGTGCTCATTTAAAGTAGCTTATCGAATCGACCCGCGGTCCACTTTATGCATTGAGCACCTCCAGCCAACCTCTCGACAACCCGCCTGCCAGACCGCCTATCCTATAACCAACCAGTCCTGAGAAGCGCTCGGGCGCATCCACGCAATCCGAAATGCTTGAGTTGTTGGGAAGGGTCGCGGAAAGCCATGGAAGACTTCCGCTCGTCCTGCGTAAGTTCAAATCGGAGGAGAAGGAGAATACGATGCGAAAACTAGCCACTCTTCTCGCGCTTCTGGCCACCGCTTCGCTTGCTGTACCGTTAGCGGCGCACGCGCAGAACACCGAGGTCTACGGAGGATATTCCTACCTTCGCCTCAATCCAGGAGGCGCGAACTCCAACGGTTGGGACGCGTCACTAACAGAAAAACTGTTCAAGGTCGTCGGTGTCACGGCTGATTTTGGAGGCACGTACAATTCGTCTGCCGGCGTGAAGACGAGCCTTAACACGTTTCTCTTTGGGCCGCAAGTGAGCTTGCCCACCCCGGTGTCGCCATTCGTCCATGCTCTGTTCGGTGCCGCGCGTGTGAGCAGTTCGGGATCGAGTTCCACTTCTTTCGCATCAGCGATCGGCGGAGGAATCGATATTCACCCGATCCCGTTACTCGGATTCCGGCTCATCCAGATCGATTACTTAAACACGCACTTCGGCAACACTCGGCAGGATGACTTCCGGCTATCCGCCGGGGTCGTTCTCCACTTCTAAACAGCACATCTTTCTCAAGGGAGGGCCGTGCGCCGGCCCTTCCTTTTTGTTTGCGTGGCGCGTCCCTATTGTCCGAGCACAAAATGCACGGTCACGTGCGTCTCAACTTCCACTGCCTCTCCATTCAGAAGCGTCGGCCGGTAACGCCACTCCCGCACCGCCGCCACTGCTGCGGGCGCGAGCAAAGCGCTCCCGCTTAACATTTCGACCGAGCGGACCCTCCCGTCACGCCCGATGATTGCGCGCAACTCCACCGTTCCCGAAATTCCAGCATTTATCGCGATCTGCGGATAGCGCGGGTCCACTCGATAAACCAGCAATCCCGATTGCACTCCCTCGCTTTGCTGAATGATTCGCGGACCGGACGGTCGCGGCAGCGGAATCATCGACGAGTCATTTCCAGTTCCCGTCGCAACACCGGGAGTCTGGCTCGTGTCCCACAAGTCCGGACCTTGGATCGCGGGCGCCGCCACACTTCGCGTCGTCGCCGAACTCGCCCTGTCGATGTGCACTGGAATTCGCTGCGGTGGCTGTAGGAGAATCGTACTGATTTGCTGCGGTCGGGCCGGTCGAGAAGGAGGAGGTGCAGTGTCCGGCCTCGGTGCATTGCTGCCGCGATAGGGAATTCGCGGAAGCATCACAATCTCTGCCGGAGAACTCCCGGTCGTCACGATAGGCCACAGCGCCAGACCCACAACGAGCGCCGCCTCAACACTTAAAGCGATGACCGTGGCGCGCTGTCGCCGGTGGGTGGCGCGAATCCTCACTTCTCCGTCGCTGTCCATCAGACAGTTGTTCAGAAATTTTTCATCTTGCATGGGCACACCTCCTCCCTTTGGCATCCCAAAGTCACTTTTTTGCTTTAAGGTTGGCGGGGCGTCTCTTTGACTGTCGCCCCAAAAGTACTATTTGCGAGTTCGCGCGGCCTCTGCGAATATGGACACCGTTACATGAGGGAAGTTCCCGGGAATTCTGCCAGCCAGAGCCGGAATTTACTCTTCTTTGTTCTAAGAATATGAAAAATAAGGTTTTATCTTGAAATTAACGGGCGCGGCATCATTGTGCCCCGGACTTGCATCCAATCGTCCGAGGACAGTCATAGTAGGGTCATAGGAGGTTGCATTATGAGCAAACTTAGTCTAGACACTGTCGGAGTCCGTCGCACAGGGCGTGCGGCGCTCGATCGCGACCCGCAGGACGACCGGCTGGAATTCGTGTGCCCGCATTGCGGAACGGTGGGCAGTAAACCAGCTCGCCGCTCGCATGCCGAGTATCATTTCACTGACGGCTTCGTGCAGGATCTTCAGGGCGAGATGTCCACCTGCCGGGGATGCAAGCGTTCGCTGCACATCGCTCCCGTGGTGATGTTACACGATCAGGATGAGAAGCGGCGGTTCGAAGCTTTCTTCTCGACGGAGTTGCTGGTTTCCAAAAATTAAACCTCGCAGCATGGGCGGACGTGGCCCGATATGCCTCCTCCAAATTTAGCCGCGTCCGCCTTTTTTTCTTAAACACCTTCCCAATCGCTATCCAGCACCAGGTGATACTTTTCGAGTCCTGTGCGTATCCTCACGAACGCTTCGTCGACTGTGTCCGCGAATTGCAGCATGCTGAACTCCCGCTCGCTGATCGTCCCCGCGCGCACCATGGCTCGCCAGTCCAGCACCTTGTCCCAATATTTGCGCCCGTAAATTAAGATCAAATGGTGCTCAGGCAGTTTGCGCGTTTGCAACAGCGTCAGCATTTCCCACAACTCATCCATGGTCCCAAACCCGCCCGGAAAAGCAATCAACGCCTTGGCAAGCTGCGCAAACCACAATTTGCGCATGAAAAAATAATGGAAAAATAGGTTCAACTCCGGCGTGATGTAGCGGTTCGATTCCTGTTCGTGCGGTAATTGTATGCTCAGACCAATGGACGAGCCTCCCGCTTCCGAAGCGCCGCGGTTCGCCGCTTCCATGATTCCCGGTCCGCCGCCCGAACAGATAACAAATCGCCGCGGATGTTCGCCCAGGGTCAGTGACCACGCCGTGATTCTCCGCGCCAGTTCGCGCGCTTCTTCGTAGTAGCGGGACATCTCCAGATTCGCCTTCGCCGCGCGAACCTCGGCCCGGTGGATGGGATCGTTTCTCCTGAGCTTGTTGCTTTGCAGGAGCTTCAACTTCGCCACGGCGCGATCGTGCGGCAGAATTCGCGCGGAGCCGAACATCACAATCGTGTCGCCGATGTGTTCCCGTCGCAGTCGCGTCAGCGGATCGAAATATTCCGCCATCATTCGCATCGGTCGTGCTGACGGGCTCTCCATGAATTCCGGATCCTGGTACATCAGCTTCGGCGATGGTTTGTGTTTTCTCGGAGTCATTCAGTCTCCTTGCGCAAGAGTTCGAAGCAGCATTTTAGTTCTGTTCCATTTGAATGCATATAAGTTCTTGTCCGTTTCTAGCTTATTGCAGCTATTACGATTATTTATTGAACTTTTCTCCCCCATTTGAATCAATATATAGGGAGTGAGCGAAACACCCATGAAGCGCTATCTGTTCGCGAGCGACTTTGATCGCACGCTAAGCTTCAACGACTCTGGCTACATCCTCAGCGAGTTGCTGGGCATTCCCACGGCGGAGTTCGAACGGAAGGCGGCGGGCATGGCGAAACTCAACCTGGTTCAACAGGGCGCCGAGCTGGCCTACCTCTTGCTGCATGATCCCCAGTTCAGCTCGCGAGTTCGCCGCGAGCATCTCTACCAGGTCGGCAAGCGTATCCGCCTGAAGCAGAACATCGCTCTTTTGTACGAAATTCTCGACCACGGAATCGAAGGCTATCACTTCGATTTTTATGTTCTTTCCGCCGCTCCCACGGAAGTGATTCAGTCGGCGCTCGAAGGGATTGTCCCCGCGGATCACATCTACGGAACAGATTTCCGTTACAGGAGTTCCGGCGAAATCGATACCCTTGTTCGCGCGACTGCGGGTTATGGCAAGGTTGCGGTGCTTGATCAGTTGCAAGCTTCCCTACAAATTGGGCCGGATCACATTGTTTATGTCGGCGACGGCAGCTCGGATGTTCACGTCATGTTGCATGTGAAGGTGCGCGACGGCTTCACAATCGCCGTCTCCGAAACCAAGCATGTATCGCAGATCGCCAGCCGCACCGTGCTCAGCGACGACGCCATCTCCGTCCTTGTTCCCATCCTCGAAAAGATCGTTGGGCTCGATCGGCCTCAAATTCGGCAGTTCTTCGAGTCCCATGGATTGCTCGTGCAAGGCTGGGAAAAAGTGCGAACCGACTGGGTCACGTTTCGCTCCGCCAGCTCTTGAGCAGCATCTTGCTCCCATCAGCGGCGCAACTCTGATGCCGCTTCCGAACCGTGCAACGTCGACCTGCGGATGGGAATCAGATAAAGTAGGGATATGAGACGCCGCGCCCAACCTGGTTTCCTCGCGATTGTTTTGCTGGGCGCGTTGATTGCGTTGCCTGCATTCGGCCAAGGACAACCAGCCGGCCCGAGTCGGGTGAAACCCGGCGCACGTCCGCAAGGGCAAACTGCGACGCCGCAGAACCAGAAGCCATTTCGCGTCCGCGTTGCTCTGGTCACCCTTCCTGTAGCCGTCTCCAACCAGTCCGGCCAGCCCGTGCTCAATCTCACGCAAAAGGATTTTCAGATTTTTGATGATGGAGTCCCGCAACAAATCACTCACTTCGATCAGGGTGGCGACCCGCTCTCCATCGTTCTCGTTCTGGAGACCAGCCCGCGCGTTGAGCCGCTGTTGCCGGAAATTAGCAAGGCAGGAATTATTTTCACGCAGATGGTGATGGCGGGCACGGGCGAAGCAGCCGTGATCGGTTATAACAACGAAGTGGACTTGCTGCGCCCGATGACCACTGATTCTGATCGCGTGCTGGATGCAATTCGCCACATTAAAGCCGGGCTTGATGGCGCGCGCCTTTTTGACGCGATGGACCGCGCCGAAGATCTTCTGGAGAAAGAACCCCCCGAGCGGCGCCGTATCATCGTGGTTATGGGCGAAAAAAATGACAGCGGGAGCGAAACGAAACTCGGCCTGGTCCTGCGACGCGCGCAGCTTGCCAACATTTCCATTTACACGATCGGGTTGAGCACCACGGCGGCAGAGTTTC
>DATGJE010000392.1:0-6371 GCA_035295305.1 Candidatus Acidiferrales bacterium
GAAGAAAGGCTCGAGGAACGCGAACGAAAGCGCGGCGAAGAACACCGCGATGAAAATGTTGAGCATTCCTTTTTGCGCGTACTGCGTGCAAATCTCGACCACTTTTTTGCTGTCGGCGATCGAGGCGCTCTTGGCGCTTTCGAGATGAATATTGGCTTTGATGAATTCCACGGCGCGATAAGCGCCTGTCGTTACGGCCTGCGTGGAAGCTCCCGTGAACCAGTAAATCATCGCGCCGCCCGTGACGATGCCGAGCAAAAACGGCGCATGCAGCAACGAAAGTTTGTCGACGTTCACGGTGATGCCATTCGTCAGCGCCATGATGATGGAGAAAATCATCGTGGTCGCGCCGACGACGGCGGTGCCGATCAGCACCGGTTTTGCGGTTGCCTTGAACGTGTTGCCCGCGCCGTCGTTCGCTTCCAGCATGTCCTTGGCGTGCGCAAAATTCACGTCCATGTTGTAATCGATCTTCAGTTCCTGCTTGATGTTGGGAATTTGCTCGATCAGCGAAAGCTCGTAGATCGATTGCGCGTTGTCGGTTACCGGACCATATGAATCGACGGCAATCGTCACCGGACCCATGCCGAGAAAACCAAAAGCAACCAGACCGAACGCAAATACTGGCGCGGCAATCATCAAAGCGCTAAGCCCCAACGTGCTGATCAAGTACCCGATGGACATCAGCAGCACCATCGTGAGTCCCAGATAATACGCGGAGAAGTTACCCGCGACGAAGCCGGACAAAATTCCCAGCGACGCGCCGCCCTCCTGCGCCGAGCGCACCACTTCGCGCACGTGCCGCGATTCGGTGGATGTGAAAACTTTCACAAGTTCCGGAATAATCGCGCCGGCCAGAGTGCCGCACGAAATGATGATCGACAATTTCCACCATTGCGATGGGTCGCCGCCAATATCCGGAATAATGAAGTAGGAAATGAGGAACGTCAGAGCCACGGACGTGAGCGAAGTAATCCAAACCAGGGAAGTCAGCGGAGACTCGAAATTCATCTCTGTGACATGGCCGAAACGGGCCTTCGCGATGGCGTCGTTGACGAAATAGGCGACCGCGCTCGCGACCAACATGGCCACGCGGATGATGAAAATCCAAACAAGCAATTGCACCTGTACAACCGGATTTTTCACGCCCAGCAAAATGAAAGCGATCAGCGCAACGCCTGTGACGCCGTAAGTCTCGAAACCGTCGGCGCTCGGTCCCACGGAATCGCCGGCGTTGTCTCCCGTGCAGTCGGCGATCACGCCGGGATTGCGCGCGTCGTCCTCCTTGATTTTGAAAACGATTTTCATCAAGTCGGCGCCAATGTCGGCGATCTTCGTGAAGATTCCGCCCGCGATTCGCAATGCGGCTGCGCCGAGCGATTCACCAATCGCAAAACCGATGAAGCATGCGCCGGAGTAATCGCCGGGAACGAAAAGGAGAATGATGAGCATCATCAGCAGTTCCACGCTGACGAGCATCATGCCGATGCTCATGCCTGCGCGCAGCGGGATGCGGTAAATCGGGAAAGGCTTGCCCGGCAATGCCGCGAAGGCCGTCCGCGAATTCGCGAATGTGTTCACGCGAATCCCGAACCACGCGACTCCGTAACTGCCGGAGATTCCCAGGACGCTGAACGCCAGAATGATGACGACTTTGATCGCGTCGTCATGCAGCAGCACGCCGAAATATAAAATGATGATCACGGCGATGAAAGATTCGAGGAGCAGCAGGAATTTCCCCTGCGTGATCAGGTATGTCTTGCAAGTTTCGTAAATCAGCTCGGACATTTCGCGCATCGAGCGATGCACCGGCAGGCTCCTGAGGCGCACATACATCGTCATGCCAAACAGCAGACCAAAAATGCAAAACAAAATTCCCCAAAGGAGCAGGGTGTGCCCGTTGACGCCGAGGAAATTCACCTGTGACAAATCGGGAACTTTCAGGTTCGCCTCGCCGCCCGGCTCCTGCGTCGATTGCGCATGGGCCGCGACCGCACTTAGAAACGCGAGAGCGGTGCTGGCTGCGCCGATTTTCGCGAAGCGCCCCGGGGCGAATCGGCCGCGTAGCGATGAAATGCCTGCGAGCCACTTGTGCATCAGAAATCCTCCCGTGAGCGTCGGCTCACACGTATGAATCGATTCGTCCATGCTTCGAGTGACATTACTTCCTCCGGGTGATTTAGAACTCCCGCTGGAACCCTATGGGTCGCATGCAGACAGGTTTAGAAACAAACGTTTGTAACAGGATTCGCGGATTTCGTCAAGAATGGGCATAATATCGTCGGTTTTCGTGTGTCAGCCACTCAGGCAAAACCAGCGTAATGAGAATTTACATCCTTCCAGGAGATCCCCCGAACAGTCCCAAAAAGTACAGCTAATGTTCCGCCATAAGCCCAAGCTGTACTCGAGGCAAACCTGATGAAACGAGCCGGAGTTATCAGTACCGCATTTCTTTCCGTCCTGCTGTTGGGAGCCACCGCTTTTGGCTATCCTCAGCCGGGACCACAGCAAGACAAGAATAAAGAACAGCAACAGAAGCAGACCAAGCAACCGCAGCGGGCCCAGCAACAGAATCGCACCCAACAGCCGCAGCGTGCACAGCAACAGCAGCAAAACCGGAACACGCAGCAGCGCGCTCAGAATCAGCAGCAGCAAAGGCAGAACACACAGCAGCGCGCTCAGAATCAGCAGCAGCAAAAACAGAACACCCAGCAGCGCGCCCAACAGCAACAACAGCAAAGCCGGAACACGCAGCAGCGCGCTCAGAATCAGCAGCAGCAAAGGCAGAACACACAGCAGCGTTCCCAGCAGCAACAGCAGCAAAACCGAAACACGCAGCAGCGCGCTCAAAATCAGCAGCAGCAAAGACAGAACACTCAGCAACGCGCCCAGCAGCAACAGCAAACCCAGAACACGCAGCACGCGCAGCAACAGCGCTCACAGCAGCAGCGGAATACACAGCAGGGCGAACAGCGTGGCGACTGGCAGCAGCATCGTGCTCAGAATTTTGCGTCCGAGCACCGCACCTGGCAGCAACGCGGGGGTTACAACGGCGAGCGCATTCCTGACGCCTATTACCGCAGCCACTATGGCGAAAGCCACTCGTTCCGTGTCTACAGCCTGCCCTTTATGTACGTGGGCGGAGATCCGCGTTTTCAATACGATGGGTATTGGTTCAGTGTGATGGATCCGATTCCAGAATACTGGGCAAGCAACTGGTACCAAAACGATGACATGTACGTCAATTACTACGACAACGGATATTATTTGTATGACCGCAGGTATCCCGGCCGGCCCGGGCTTGCTATCAGCATCTCGTTTTAAGTAGTCTGCAAACCGACGGCAGTCCTAAAGAAGCGTCCGGCTCGACGAACGGAGAAAAACGTTCGACGGAGTCGGGCGCTTTTTTTTCTTCGCGGCTTATCCCGCGCTCCTTGCCATTTCGATCCTTACCGCGCAAGTCTTCTCGCGGAGGCACACCAAAATCGCCCTGAGAACAACAATCCGACCCCTTAGGACTTTGCCAAGATTTTCTCAAATGTGGCCTCACCAACGGGCAGTTTGTGAGTCTATACACAATATCGGCAAGGCCGACAGTTAGTCAGCTTCGTATCGGCCTCAGAGGATGGGATGCAGAACTTACTCGGCAATCTTCGCTACGCGCTGCGACAGTTTCGCCTGTCGCCTGTATTCACAGCTTCAGCGGTACTCACGCTGGCGCTCGGCATCGGCGGCACCACCGCAATATTCAGCTTGATCCACGCGGTTATGCTCCGCTCGCTGCCGGTTTCCGACCCCGCCATGCTCTACCGGGTGGGCGACGGAGACGATTGCTGCGTCGAAAGCGGCTTGCAAGACCATTGGGGAATGGTTTCCTTCCCACTATACGAACGGCTCAAAAGCGAAACACCGGAATTCGAAGACGTGACTGCTTTTCAAGCCGGCGGCGTTCGCATGAGCGTCCGACGCGAAGGCACTGAGTCCGTTCCCAGGCCTCTGCGCTCCGAATACGTCACTGCCAGTTATTTCTCCACGCTCGGCGTCCGCGCTTTCGCCGGGCGGTTGTTTACCCCGGCCGATGACACGGAAGGCTCTCCGCCCGTTGCCGTCCTCAGCCATCATGCGTGGCAAATGACCTACGGCTCGGACCATTCCGTCATTGGTTCAAGTTTCGATATCGAAGGCCACGCGTTTACCGTCATCGGAATCGCGCCGCCCGGATTTTTCGGCGAGACCCTGCGCGGCGACCCGCCCGATATTTGGATTCCCCTGCATCAGGAACCAATGATCGATGGCGCTGGCAACCGGCTGCATCAGTCGCCCCCTGCCTGGTTGCGCATGATTGGCCGCCTCCGGCCTGGAGCTTCCGTCGCCGGAATGGCTCCTCGCCTTACGGGAGTGCTGCGGCTATGGCTCCAGCATGACTCCGATTATCCCGCGAATTGGATGGCCGACGTCATCCGTGACCTCCCGAAGCAGAGCATCAATGTCGTTCCCGCTGGAGCCGGCGTCGCCGTCATGAAAGAAGAGTACAGCCGCAGCCTTCAGATTCTCCTTGCCGTGTGCGGATTGGTGCTGCTGATAGCGTGCGCCAATGTCGCCAACCTGCTTCTGGCTCGCGCCGTTGCCCGTCGCGGGCAAACGGCTCTGCGCCTCGCCATCGGCGCCACTCGCCGGCAAATCATTGTGCAGGCTCTCACGGAAAGCGTCCTGCTCGCCATTGCCGGCGGCATTGCCGGACTGCTCGTCGCCATTGCGGCGGCGCGGTTGCTACTCGCGCTGGCATTCCGAGGCGCCCATTTCCTTCCCATTAGCACAAGCCCCTCGCTGCCGGTCCTGGCGTTCGCCTTCGGGTTGGCTCTGATAACGGGAATCATTTTTGGCGCGGCTCCCGCATGGTTCGCGACGCGCACGGATCCCGCCGAAGCATTGCGAAGCTCGAGCCGCAGCACCACAGGGCACTCTACTTTCGCGCGTAAGGCCCTGCTGATCCTGCAATTCAGCGTCTCGGTCGTTCTCGTTGCCGGAGCTGCCATGCTAGCGCGAAGCCTCGGTAACCTCGAAGGTCAGAATTTCGGGTTTCAGATCAAAGATCGCGTCCTGGTTTCGCTGCACAGCCCGGAATCAGGCCACACGCAGCCCGAATTAGCCGCGCTCTACCGTCAGATCGAAGACCGCCTCAACCGCGTCCCGGGAGTTCGCGGCTCCGGCCTCGCGCTTTACAATCCGCTCACTGACAACTGGGGCGAGATGATTGAAATCGCCGGCCATCCTCCGTCATCCGAGACGAGCGAGGAGTCCGGCGCATCTTGGGACCGTGTCAGCGCCAATTATCTTCAGAACCTTGGTGTCCCCATCTTGCGCGGACGCTACTTCACCACCGCCGACAATGAAACTACAGCGCCTGTCGCCATTGTCAACCAAGCTTTCGTCAAACGCTTTTTCAAGAACGGTGAAGATCCGCTCGGCAAGCACTTCGGCATGGACCTCCCCGAAAACGCCGGCACATTCCGCATCATTGGTATCTCTGGCGACGCACATTTCGCGGGCTGGGGATTCACACTGCCGCCCCTGCCGATGTTTTATGTGCCTCTCGCCCAGTATGTGAATTACAAAACGGAGTTGATGCAGAAACTCGAGTTCGGCTCACATTTCATCGGAGGAATCACGCTGGTGACCAATACGTCGCCCGGAACGCTGGAGCCAGTGCTCAGAAACGCGTTGGCGGAACTCGACCCCAATATGACTATTCTGAGCGTCCGCACCATGCAGCAGCAGGTTGACCTTTCCTTCGATCAGGAGCGGGCCGTAGCCAGCCTCGCCGGCCTGTTCGGGATTGTGGCACTTCTCCTGGCTGCGGTGGGACTCTACGGCGTTACGGCCTACACTGTCGCGCAGCGCACCAACGAAATCGGCATTCGCATGGCGCTCGGCGCGAATCGCTCGAACGTCGTCCAACTCGTCCTGCGCGGCGCGTTTGAGCGTGTGCTGATAGGTCTGCTCTTGGGATTGCCGCTCGCCGTCGGCGCAGGACGCTTGATCTCGTCCCAGCTCTACGGCGTCTCCTCGTGGGATCCGCTCGCGCTTACGCTGGCCGCCGGAGCCCTCGCGCTTTGTTCATTCATAGCCGCGGTAATCCCCGCAACTCGCGCGGCCTCCATCTCTCCCATGACCGCCCTGCGAATCGAGTAGAGGCTTCACTTGGACTTGCCTATAAGGTAGGAGTCCCGCTCGCGAAGGCGCGGGCGGCATATCTGTGACAACTGCAAAAGCCCCACCCTTCGCAAACGACGCTCAGGATGGGGCACCCGCAAAGGCAAAAACAAAGAGCCTGCCCGACGCTATTTTTTCTCCTTGATGGTGACGGAGGC
>DATGJE010000393.1:0-11624 GCA_035295305.1 Candidatus Acidiferrales bacterium
TTGTCCTGCCTCGCTCATTTCGCCGCATTTCCTTTACCCACGGGTACGGTGATCGGCAGCGCGAACAGATTGATGAATCCTTCCGCGTCCTTCGGGTTGTAGCCGGTCATCGTGAAGCTCGCCAGGTTCGTGCGATACAGCGAATAGGCGGAGTTGCGCGATGTCACATTCAAGTTGCCCTTGAAAAGGCTCAAACCAACTGAACCCGTCACGCGTTTTTGCGAAGAAGTGAAGAACGCGTCCAGCGCCTCCCGCAGCGGCGTGAACCACATGCCGTAATAGACCATCTCCGCGTAGCGCAGCGAGAGTTGCTGCTGGTAGTGCAACGTCTCGCGGTCCAGGCACAGCGCTTCGAGCTCGCGGTGCGCCGCGACCAGCAATGTCCCTCCGGGCGTTTCGTATGCGCCTCGCGATTTGATTCCCACCAGCCGGTTTTCGACCATGTCCATGCGTCCCACCGCATTTTTCGCCGCGATGTCGTTCAATTCTTCCAGCAACGCAATCGCGCCAAGCTTCTTCCCGTTCACGGAAACAGGAACGCCGCACTCGAATCCAATTTCAACTTCTGTCGGCGTATTCGGCGCCGCCGCGGGAGAAACCACCCACTGCCACATCGCCTCTTCCGGCGCGTTCGCCGGATCCTCCAATCGCCCGCCTTCATGACTCAAATGCCAGATGTTGCGGTCGCGGCTGTAAATATTCTTTGTGGTCTGTTCGATGGGAACATTGTGCTCGCGCGCATAAGCAATCGCTTCTTCGCGTGACGTGATATTCCATTCGCGCCACGGCGCGATGATTTTCAGTTCGGGCGCGATCGCCTTCACCGCAAGCTCGAACCGCACTTGATCGTTGCCTTTTCCTGTGCAACCGTGCGCCACCGCGTCGGCGCCCACTTTGCGTGCCATCTCCGCCTGCCGTCGCCCCAATATCGGCCGCGCAAACGAAGTCCCGAGCAAATATTTGTGTTCGTATACGGCTCCAGCGCGCAATGTCGGCCAGATATAGCCGGTAATAAATTCCTCGCGCAAATCCTCAACGTGCGCTTCGCTTGCGCCGGTGGCCAGCGCCTTCCTCCGAGCCGCTTCCAGATCTTCTTTCTGTCCCAGATCGCCAATCATGGCGATCACTTCGCAGTGATAATTCTCCTTCAGCCACGGAATGATAATGGAGGTGTCGAGTCCCCCGGAATAGGCCAGCACCACTTTTTTCGCCAACGGCTTCTCCTTATCCAAGCAGCGTGAGTAGGATTGCCTTCTGAACGTGCAAACGATTCTCTGACTGGTCGAACACGATGGATTGTTCCCCGTCGATTACGCCCGCCGCAACTTCCGAACCGCGATGCGCTGGCAGGCAGTGCATGAACACCGCATGCGGATCGGCCTGCGCCAAGAGCGTTTCATCCACCTGATAGGGAGCAAAAATCTCTGCGCGCTTCGCAACCTCATTTTCTTGGCCCATGCTCGCCCACACGTCCGTATAAATAGCCTGCGCTCCGGCTACCGCTTCTTCCGGCGCGCGAAGAATTTCAATCTTCCCCCGCGTCTCGCGTGCGGCCCGCCGCGCTTCCGCGACGACTTCCGCATTCGCTTCATAGCTGGCGGGCGTAGCCACGCGAACGTGCGCCCCGACTCGTGCGCCAATGCTCAACAGGGAATGGCAAACATTATTTCCATCGCCAACGTACGCGATTTTCACGCCGCGCAGCGATCCAAAGCGTTCTTCGAGCGTGAAAAAATCCGCCAGCGCCTGGCAGGGATGAAAGCCGTCCGACAGAGCGTTAATCACCGGTATCGACGCATTTTCCGCCAGCTCCTCCAGCACCTTCTGCTCAAACACGCGGGCGACGATTCCCTGTACCCAGCGATCGAGATTCTTCGCAACATCGCGCACCGATTCCCGCTCGCCCAACCGCGATTGCGTGTGATCCAGAAAGACCGCTCCTCCGCCCATGCTCGCAATGCCCACTTCGAAGGTCACGCGCGTGCGCAGCGACGGCTTTTCAAAAATCATCGCCAGGAAACTTCCCGCCAGCGCGCTCCGGTACCGTTCCGGCCGCGCCTTGATGTCGGCGGCCAGATGATAGAGCTCGCGAATCTGCGCCGCGCCCCATTCGGTGCCGGTCAGCAGATCGTGCGTTAGCGTCGGAATATTTGCGGTTGCGGCCATCGCGTTCATGTTCACCTCGTTGCGGCGTGTGCGACTGTTCCAGCTATTTCTTGAGCCCGCGAAACGGATTGCGCCTGCGAAATCTCCGCCGGCTTCCATGCCTTTCGTGGCGCTTTTGCCAGCACGACTTCGAGCGTCTTCAAGAATTCCCGGATCTCCTGCGCGCGAACAATGAAGGGCGGCAGCATTCGCAAGATGTGTTCGTGCGTGCAATTGATGATCAAGCCGCGCTTCAGCGCTTCTTCGGCAATCGGAGCGCCTTCGATCGACAAATCGAGGCCCACGATCAGTCCTTCGCCGCGCACTTCACGAATAAATTCGAATCGCGATTGCAATTTCTCCAGCCCTTGCCGGAGCTCTTCGCCGCGCTCACGAACATTGGCGAGCAATTTCTCATCTTCGAGTGTCTTCAAGAATTCCAGTGCCACGGCGCAAACGAAAGGCCCGCCGCCAAACGTCGTGCCATGCAAGCCCGGTGTAAACGCGGCAGCAAACTTCTCATTCGCAATAAACGCTCCCAATGGCAATCCTCCTGCCAGAGGCTTTGCCACGGTCAGAACGTCCGGTTTTGTTGCGAATTTCTGATACGCGAACTTGCGCCCGGTCCGTCCCAGTCCGCATTGAATTTCGTCGGTAATCATCGCCGCATCGTGTTTCGTGGCAAGTTCGCGCGCGCGCCTCCAAAAATCTTCGCTTACTGGATAAACTCCGCCTTCACCCTGAATCGTTTCGAGCACAATCGCGCAAACGCCGTCGTCAAATTTCCTTTCCAGGTCGCTTACATCGTTGAACCGCACGAATTCCGCGCCTGGCACCAACGGCTCAAAGGGCTCGCGATATTTTGCGGGATACGTTATGGACACGGCCCCAAACGTCCGCCCGTGAAACGAATTTTCCAGTGCCAGGAACCGCGTCTTCGCAGGAGCACCGACCGCCCGGCTCTTATTCGAGTACGCGCGCGCCAGCTTCATCGCGCCTTCCATCGCTTCCGTGCCGCTGTTCGTGAAGAAAACGCGATCCAATCCAGACCATTCGGCAAGTTTCTTCGCGAGCGGCCCTTGAAACGGGTTGTGAAATAAATTGGAAAGGTGGACGGCCTTCGCCGCTTCGCGCCGCATCACGCGCACCAGCCGCGGATGCGAATAGCCCAGCGCATTCACCGCAATACCGCCCAGAAAATCGAGATAGCCGCGCCCGCTCGTATCGTAGAGACGACAGCCCTTGCCGCGCTTGAAAACAATCGGCGGCCGACGGTACGTTCCGACCATATATTGATCAGCATCGCGCAAAATCTCCGCGTCACTGGCTTTTTTTGACGGCACGGGTTTCCGCCTTATTTTTCGCGTCATGATTTTTACCGGCCTGCGCGTGCGGCGTACTTGGTTTGCAGAGGCAGTCGTATCGGCAGGACGCGTGTTCCCGAACCCTTCGCGCCGTTTGTGGCTGAATGCAGCGCACGCGGACGCGTGCCACCCACGATGCGCACCTGTCGAACGCCTCCGGCCAGCGCGCGTTTCGCCGCTTCGAGCTTCAGCACCATGCCGCCGGAAACTTTTTGATGCCGGATCAGCTCTTCAATCTCCGCGCCCGTCACTTTGTCCAGCACTTTTTCGCCGTCCAGCACGCCGGCCACGTCCGTCAGAAAAATCAGCCGTTCGGCTTGGCAGTATTCCGCTGCGGCAGCGGCCATGTGATCGGCGTTGATGTTGTAAAGCTCGCCGTCCGAGCCCAGTCCCAGGCAGCATGCCACCGGCACAACTCCCGCGCGCCACAGGGAACTCAGAAATTCAAGATTCACGCCGGTCAAGTAACCCACGTAGCCGAGCCCTCCGGAGTCGCCTTCATGAAACATCGGCTCGGCCAAAAAACACGCCGCATCGGACGCGCATATCCCTACGGCTGTCTGCCCCGCCAGCGATATCGCTCCCGCCAGTCGCTTGTTGAGCAGCCCCGCAAAAACCATCACGGCCGCATCGCGTGTTTCGCGATCCGTCACTCGGAGTCCGCCCACAAACCGGCTCGTAATCCCCATGCGCCCAAGTGTCGCGGTAAAAATCTTCCCGCCGCCGTGAATCACCAGCAGTTCGTGCCCCGCCTTCGCGAGTTCAGCGATTTGCCGCGCCAGCGAGCGCACGGCCGCTTCGTCGTCCAGCAGCGCGCCGGCGACCTTGATCACCAGTCTCATATCAGTCCTTCCGATTCGGAGTAACCGTGCATCACGTTAAAATTCTGAACGGCCTGTCCCGCCGCGCCTTTGCCCAGATTGTCCAGGCACGAAACCACCACGAGCCGCTGCCCCGGTTCATCCAGCGCAAACCCGATGTCGCAAAAGTTAGTGCGCGTCACATGCTGCAATTCGGGCAGCTTTCCCGCGGGCCAGATTCTCACCATCGGCCGCCCCGCGTAAAACTTGCGAAATAGCACCTCGATTTCTTCCTCGCGTTTTGCCTCGCTAAGCCAAACGTACAGCGTCGACAAAATTCCTCGCTCGATCGGCAGCAGATGCGTCGTAAACATCATCTGCTCGGGTGAAATCCCCAAATGCTCCATCACCTCCGGCGTGTGCCGGTGCGTGAACACTCCATACGCGCGGAAGTTTTCATTCACTTCGACGAATTGTGTGTCGCGCTTCGGTTCCTTGCCCGCGCCACTCGCACCGGATTTGCAGTCGCACACGATCCCGCGCGCGAGGTCAATCCAATCCGCCTCGACAAGCGGCCGCAAACCCAAAATCACGGAAGTCGGGTAACAGCCCGGATTCGCGACAACCTTCGCGCCAGGCAAGTCCGCGGAATACAACTCCGGTAATCCATACGTCGCCCCGTTCAGCGCTTCAGCGTTCGGCGCGTTCAGTTTGTACCATCGAGAAAACGTCTCGCCGTCGCGAAACCGGAACGCTCCGCTCAAATCGATCACGCGAACGCCCGCATTCATCAGTTCTGGAACAAGCTCCAGAGAGGCCTCGTGCGGCGTCGCGAGAAATGCGACTGTCGCGCCGCTCTTCACAATCGCGTCAACGGAGAGCGGCCGGCACGGAGCTTCTCCCCAGCCGCGCAGTTGCGGAAAAATCTCCGTCAGGCACCGCGCCGACGCATTCTCTCCGCGCAGATAAAAAATCGGCTTTTCGATTTGCGGATGCCGCAGCAGCAGCCGGGCCAGCTCGAATCCCGCATAACCCGTTGCTCCCACCACCGCCACCCTTGGCCCGCCATTCATCGGAGCAAATCCTCCATCCGTTTTTGAATGGCCGCGCGCGCCGCTCGCGATGGCGTAATAATCAAAACGGTATCGTCTCCCGCAAGCGTCCCCGCCACTTCTTTCCAATGTTCACCATCCACCGCGGCTGCCAGCGGTTGCGCTCCGCCCGGAGGCGTTTTCAGCACGAGCATGTTCTGCGCCGGCCGCACATCCATCAGAAATTCACGCAGCGCCCGCGCCAGTTGCGGCACGGGCGACGATTCTTCCGCCGCAGTCAACGGCCGGTAGCCTTCCGCCGTCTTCACCAGCTTCAATTCGCGAAGGTCGCGCGACAGCGTCGCCTGCGTCACGCGCACACCCATATGGTTCAGCCTCCGGCGCAAATCATCTTGGTTGGGGACAGGTTCCGCGCCCACCAACTTCAAGATCTGCCCTTGCCGGAAGCGTTTGTGCGTGCCCATCACAGAGTCCGCCGTTTGAATATTCATCTCTCTGTATATTTATACGTCGCACCTGAAGCGCTGTCAATACGGAAAGATGTAATTCGGCGAAGGCCGTGGTCGTCACGACAACAGCGGAAACTTGACAGGAACCTCGCGAATAGGTTTTGCTTTGTGTGCGGCTCAAAACGAAAAGGACAGCCAGGAACTCATGCCCCAACAAATTGTGCAGCGGCGCTCTCGCGGATTCATTTGCGTCAACGCTCATCCCGAAGGTTGCCGCCGCAACGTAGAGCGTCAAATCGCCGCCATTCGCTCGCATGCGCAACCATTGCGCGCGGGAATTGGCTCCGCACTCGTCATTGGCTCTTCCACTGGCTACGGTCTCGCTTCTCGCATTGCGGCAGCCTGGGGTTTCGGCGCGAAAACGCTCGGTGTTTGCCTCGAACGGGAACCCGACGGAAACAAGACGGCGAGCGCGGGCTTCTATAACACCGCCACATTTCACGATTCTGCACGAAAAGATGGCCTGTTCGCCGCCACGATCAACGCCGACGCCTTTTCCGATGCCGCCAAACGCGCCGTCGCGGAAATTGCCCGCAAGGAAATGGACAAAATCGATCTGATCATTTACAGCCTCGCCGCGCCCAAGCGAACAGATCCTATCTCGGGCCAAAGCCACAGTTCCGTCTTAAAGCCAATCGGCGCCGCTTACACAAACAAAACAGTCGAACTCGACTCCGAAAAAGTCACGGAGGTCACCATTCCTCCCGCAAGTGAAGCTGAGATTGCCGACACTGTCAGCGTGATGGGCGGTGAAGACTGGAAGCTCTGGTTCGACATGCTGGCTTCTGAAAACCTGCTTGCGGAAAATGTCCGCACGCTCGCCTATTCGTACATCGGACCGGAAATCACATGGCCTATCTATCGCGACGGAACGATCGGCGCCGCCAAGAAACATCTCGAGCAAACCGCGCATACACTGGATGAAATGTCGGACAATCAGCTTGGCGGCGAAGCGCGCATCGCCATCAATAAAGCCATCGTCACGCAAGCGTCCGCCGCCATTCCCGTAGTACCGCTTTACATGAGCATTTTGTTTCGCGTGATGAAGCAGGAAAATCTCGACGAAGGCGCTCTCGAACAAATGCGCCGCCTATTCTTTGATTTTCTTGCAGAGGGCGCCGCGCCGAAATTCGACGATGCCGGCCGCATTCGTCTCGACGATCGCGAGATGCGCGCCGACGTGCAAAGGGAAGTCGCTGCGCTCTGGCCAAACGTCACCACGGAAAATTTGCGCGAACTCAGCGATTTCGCTGCCTTTCAGCATGAGTTTCGCGCTCTCTTCGGCTTCGAAGTCGACGGCGTCGACTATTCCGCGCCCGTCGAAACACAGCTTTCCTGGTAGCAAAGCATCAGCGCGATCCTACATCGGCAAAAGAGAATTGAACTTCCTTGACTGCATTGACTCGCGGGGAATAGATTGACTCGCGCTTCCCATGGCGTGGAAAGGGTCCACCTATGACACCGGAGAATGAGCATAGACGTGAACCTCGGCACCCCTTCTTCGCTACTGTCGAGCTTCTCGAAGCTCAACATGAAACCCGCGTCAATGCCCGCACCGGTGACTTGAGCTTCCACGGCTGCTACGTGGCTACCCAGAATCCATTTCCTTCCGGCTCCAAAGTTCGCGTGACGATCACCCATGCAGGCGCTACGTTAACTTCCAGCGGCACGGTGGCGCACTCTCGCCCTAACCAGGGCATGGGGATTTCATTTACGGAGATGGAATCGGATCAAAAACGCGTGGTCATGAAATGGCTGGCGGGCGTGCACGGCGACTGAGCGCCGCTGTAACGATTCACCGGGTCAACTCTGTTTACGACCAATCCCTGGCAGATCGCTTCCACGTCCCTCCTTGAGCTGCGCGCATATTTTGTCCAGCAAGCCCGCAATCAATGTCACGTAGTCATTCGCCACACTCTGCAAGTTCGCCAGATTCTCCGGCGTCACGTTGTCCATGTCGCTCGATGCCCGCTCCAGTATTTCCCACGGAACCTGCAGTCGGTAATAAACGCATCCTGGCAAACATCCCAACTCATAATCTACCGCCTCCGAAACACTATCCATCAGCACCGGGACGATTTGCTTCGCCCATCCCAGCAGTCCCCACACCTTCGCCGACGCATACGTAATTTGATCCTGCCGGTCGCCCGTGCCCACCGATACAATCACCATTTGTGTCGCATCTGGATATAACGTCCGCGCTTCGGCATACGCCGCCATTGACGGGTTGTTGACGAACACTCCGCCATCCACCAGCGCATAGTCCTGATTACTTTTCTTTAAATGAAGCGGAGGAAAGAATGTCGGTGCCGCGGAAGTCGCTCGCGCGACCTCCGTCACTTTCCAGTTGTAGCTCGGATTCGCCGCAATTCTGTGGCTCTTGAAGAAAAACGGCAATTGTCCCTGCAGATCATAGCTCGATATCAACAGCGGAGTCCGCGCCGTCTGCAACTCGGTATCTTGAAAAAAGTTCGTCAGTGTTGCTTCCAATGCATCTGGGGAATATTTTGGAAGAATCAGCTGTCTCGCCGGCGTGAAGAAGTTCTTGCGGAATATCGCCGGGCCATTCTGCACATAAAGGTCCAGAAGCTCACTCGGCGAATACGGCGCACCTTTATTTCCCTGCGTGCCGATTCCCAGCGCGATGATGCCGCCCGTGGATGTCCCCGCAATCAGATCAAATGTCTGCCACAAATCCTTGCCAATGCGTTTCTGCAGTTCGCCGAGAATCACCGCCGGAATGATCCCGCGTATTCCCCCGCCATCGATCGCCAGAACCTTGATGCTTTTTTCGTTCGGATTCGCCATGTCACGATCTCCTCAGAAGAAAATTACGCATTCGGCGGTAAAGCGGTGGTGTTATTTGCGAATCGTAAACCATAATAGTCATCGAATAAAAGTTCTTGAGGCCTTACCCTCAACGCGTTGACTTGCCTGTGGCCGGATACTAATATGTCGCGGCGAAAGGCGGTGGCCCGTTGGCGGAATCTCGGACCGTGCAGCTCTCGGATCGCTTCGGCGCAACGCAGCGGCGCGATTTCTGGTGGATTCAGCCGCTGGCGGTGTTCATCGGGCTGGCGGCGTTTGCGATCTACGCGACGCTTCGCGCATTTCAAGGCCATTTCTACGAATGGGGACCTTATCTCTCGCCCTTTTATTCTCCGCTGATTGATCCCGAGCATCACTGGTGGCCGCTTTCGCCGGCGGTGCTGGTCTTGGGCGGTCCGCTGGGATTTCGCACCACGTGCTACTACTACCGCAAAGCGTATTACCGGGCTTTTTTCCTCGATCCGCCTGCCTGCGCTGTCGGCGAGCCAAGACACAGCTATGGTGGCGAAACAAAATTTCCGTTGATCCTCCAGAACGTTCACCGGTACTTCTTCTATTTGTCGTTTGTGTTTCTGGTTTCTCTGTGGCGCGATGCGGTGCGCGGATTCGTATGGAACGGGCACTTGGGCGCGGGAGTGGGCTCGTTCATCCTGCTGATTAACGCGGCGCTGCTGACAACCTACACGCTCTCCTGCCATTCGTGCCGCCACATGGTGGGCGGGAACCTGGATTGCTATTCGTGCGCGAAGTTTGGCGGACCGCGCCTCAGCCTTTGGCGGCGCGTCACTTCGCTCAATGAGCATCACATGCTAATCGCCTGGACCAGCCTGTTCTTCGTGGCGTTCACCGACCTGTACGTCATGCTGACTGCTATGGGAACCATCCGGGACCTGAGACTCTTTTGAACGAAAAATACGAAACTCACGAACACGATGTGCTCATCATCGGCGCGGGCGGAGCTGGCCTGCGAGCCGCCGTCGAGGCGCTCAGTCAAGGTGCGTCCGTGGGCGTCGTGTGCAAATCGCTGCTCGGCAAAGCGCACACCGTAATGGCCGAAGGCGGCATCGCCGCTGCCATGGCCAATGTGGACGCGGGCGATAACTGGCGCACCCATTTCTGCGACACTATGCGCGGCGGAAAATTCCTCAATAATTGGCGTATGGCCCAGCTTCACGCGCAGGAAGCGCCCGACCGCGTGCGCGAACTCGAGCAATGGGGCGCGCTCTTCGACCGCACGGAATCCGGCGACATCATGCAGCGTGCCTTTGGCGGCCACACGTTCAAGCGTCTCTGTCACGTGGGCGATCGCACCGGTTTGGAAATGATCCGCACGCTTCAGGACCGCGGCGTCAGCATGGGAATTGACGTTTACATGGAGTGCACCGTCACGCGTTTGCTGAAAGACGGTGACCGCATCGCAGGCGCTTTCGGCTATTGGCGCGAACAGGGCCGCTTCGTGCTCTTCAAAGCCAAATCAATTGTCATCGCCACCGGCGGCATCGGCAAGGCCTGGAAAATCACTTCGAATTCATGGGAATACACCGGCGACGGCATGGCGCTCGCCTATGAAGCCGGCGCCGAACTGATGGACATGGAATTCGTGCAATTCCATCCCACAGGAATGGTCTGGCCTCCCGGCGTGCAGGGAATCCTGGTCACGGAGGCAGTTCGCGGCGAAGGCGGCATCCTCCGCAATCGTCTCGGCGAGCGCTTCATGGAAAAATACGATCCCAAGCGCTTGGAACTCTCCACGCGTGACGTTGTTGCCCGCTCCATTTACACAGAAGTCCGCGAAGGCCGCGGCACCGAGCACGGCGGCGCCTATCTCGATATTTCGCACAAGCCCGCCGACTACGTGAAGCGCAAACTCCCCGGCATGTATCACCAGTTCAAGGAACTCGCCGACGTCGATATCACCAGCGGACCTATGGAAGTCGGCCCCACTTGCCATTACGTGATGGGAGGCATTCGCGTCGACGCGGAATCCGCGCAAGCCTCGGTCCCCGGACTCTTCGCCGCGGGCGAAGCCGCCGCCGGTCTTCACGGCGCGAATCGTCTCGGCGGCAATTCGCTTTCGGACTTGCTCGTTTTCGGTCGCCGTGCTGGCGCCGCCGCCGCGAAGCACGCAAAAGAAACGACCGCGCCGGATCTCGATTCTGCTCAAGTCGAAGAGGCCGCGCGCGAAATGCTCGCTCCTTTCGAGCGCCGCGATGGCGAAGGCCCTTATGAAATTCATCGCGAGTTGCAGGATACCCTTCAAGCTCTGGTGGGCATCTATCGCAACGAGGAGGACCTCAAGCGCGCTCTTACGGAAATTGAACGCCTCCGCGAACGCGCTTCGCACGTCCATGTCGAAGGCTCGCGCCTGTTTAACCCCGGTTGGCATCTCGCGCGCGACTTGAAATCCATGTTGACCGTCGCCGAATGTGTCACGCGTTGCGCCCTCGCTCGCAAAGAGAGCCGCGGCGCTCACAGCCGTCTCGATTTCCCGGAATATGACGCAGCGTGGGGGAAACAGAACAACATCATCGTTCGCGATGGCGCCGCAATGACGTTGCGCCAAATCCCCGTGCGCGAAATGCCCGAGGAGTTGCAGCAACTCTTGGCCGATGCAAAGTAGATACAGGAAACTTCACGGCCATGCGGGGAGTCGGTATTTTAGGGCTTCGCACCTTTAGGTGCGACATAACCAGTCGTTTCCTTCAGGGGTTTTAACTCTTGGAGTCCGTGAAGTAGATTACTGATGACGGATAAGGTTCCAACGCAAGCCCAGCGCAAAGCGCGCAGCGGAGGCCGCTCGTGGCAGAAGCCGTCTTAGCCGTATTTCGTGGCACGCGCGAAGGTGGCGCTCCAGTCGACTATCGCGTCCCCATCGCGCCTGGCATGGTGGTTCTCGACGCGCTTCACTACATCCAGGGTCATCTC
>DATGJE010000394.1:0-6566 GCA_035295305.1 Candidatus Acidiferrales bacterium
ATTCGTTGCGCCCAGGGCTTTCATCAGGCCGACTTCGGCGCGACGCTCCATGGCCGTGGTGGCCGAAGTGGCGCCGACAGCAAGAGCGGCGGCAATAAGCGCGGCGATGGTGACAATCCAAAGAAGAAGGCTGACGCGCGAGAGCACTCGGCCTTCGGTCTCTGCAACACGGCGGATGGCCTCAACGTGAGTGCCGGGGAGGACTTCCTGAATTTGGCGGCCGATCGAAGTGATATACGGCGAACAATACCAGCGGTCGAATTCCGTGGGCGTCATCTTGTTGGGATCTTCTTGCGAGAAGGCATCGGCCGGCTTGGTGAGAGCGCTGACAAAGAGCTGGCGAAATTCGCCGGGCTTGTCGCCGAGATCCTGGGCCATGGAAAGCGGGCAGAGCACGGCGCTGTCCTGGGAATCGCCGGTTGTTACGATGCCAGTCACGATCGCGAGAGATTCGCGGGGGCCGACGCTGAGACTTAGCTTGTCCCCAATGGCGATTCCATATTTTTCTGCCACTGATGCGCCAGCCACGCAATCTCGCGAATCGTCGGCGAACCATTGGCCGCGAATCTTCCACCATGGATGGGTGAAACTGGCGCCGGTCACGAAAGTGGTGCCGTCTTCGATCGGCACGGAGTGCCTGTACCAGGTGCCAATGAGAGTTGTCTGGAATCGTGTAGTGTTCTCAGCCGACTGGTTGATGCCAGCTTGTACGGGGATATCGAGAAAGGGCGTAAAGCCGAGAATATTGTGGCGCCAGAAAATAGTCTTGAGCTTGGGCAGAGTCGAAGTGGAAAGATAGGCGCCCTGGTCGACTGGACGATAGTCAACGCCGCCAATCTCGACGGGAAGGGTATCCGCTTGCGGCGTGACCAGCAGGTTCGCGCCGAGGCTGCGGAATTCGCGCGCGAGTTGATCACCCACATCGACGGCGACGGTGAATGTAGCCGTGGCAACAGCCATGCCGAGAATCAGCGCAATTCCGGTGAGAACTTTCCGGCGCGGGTTGCGTATGAACGACTCTTTTAGAAGACGAATGAACATGTGCGTTTGATACTTCTATTTCTGAATCTCAGAAGCCGCATCGACGATGGCTGAAGGATCGACGACGATGTTCGTTCCTTCGACGCGTGACTTGAATGCGATGGGATTGCAGCCTCCGGGCATGCCAATCTCAGCGGCATTCACAGGGGCGCCGCAGTTGCGGCAAATCAAGACCGAACCCTCCTGGCGATAACCTATCCGGCCGCAGATTTGGCAGGCATCAAGCGCGGTGACGAAGTCGCCATTGGGCTTGCGCATCACGAAAAAACGAAAAGCGGTTCCCTGCACGTCTACGGTATAGAAATGCACGGAGACGCCGCTCATTTCCGCCAGCGGGACGCGAACGACGTTTCCAACTGCTGCGACATGCTCCGCTTCTGGAGGAGCAGCAGAAGCGCGGGTGTAAACAAATTCAGCCGTGAGGGAAAGTATGACGGCAAGGCACAGAAAAGCCGCCGCGAAACTCCATCCGCGACGACGGCGATACTCGTGCTCTCGAAGGCGCTTTTCAGCTGGATTTGCGGGCGCATCGAGCACCGCGCCGCCGCGTTTTCCGTCGGCCTCACCTCCATGGAGCACGAACCATTCGCGCAACACCACAATCGCCGCGACACCAAGAATGACAACGAAGAAGAAATATTCGTTGCGGACGATGGGGCCGATCGTCGCCATTTCCTGCTTGCTCGATGGAAGCCATGTGGCTTCGCTCAATTCATGCAGGCCTGTCAGGGCGAGTTGAAACGCGACGACCATCAAGATCGTGCTGGTGGCGGCGAAAAAGCGGCCAAGAGGAACCTTAAGCGTGCCTTGAAAGAAAAACAGGCCAACAGCGATGGCCAGGGCGATTCCAATTCCAGTGCCGATCCAAACTTGAAGGCCCGTGATGGAGAGCTCCACGGCACGAAGAATCAGGATCAGCTCGGCGCCTTCGCGCAAAACCATCAAGAAAACAAAAAAGCCGATTGCCCACCCCGCTGCGCGTTCGCCCTTCTGCGCATAAGTTTCGACGCGCTGCTCGATCTCTTTGCGCAGACGGCGCGCGATGCGGTTCATCCAAATAATCATGGAGACAACGAGAGCGGCGGCGGCGAGCATAAGCACGCCCTCGAATCCATCTTCGCTGACCTGCCAGCGCTGCAGGAGAACAGCGGCCGTGAAGCTGCATGCGATAGCAACGGCCACGCCAGCCCACACGTAACGCGCCAGTTGGCGGCGGCCCGTGCGATTGAGATAGACTAAGACGATGCCGACCACAAGGGCCGCTTCAACGCCTTCGCGGAGAGCGAGTAGGAGTGCGGAAAGCATTTAGGTGTCGAAACCAAGTTGTAACTCAGTATCAACTAGGAATTTTTGAGTGTATCGCTCTGTGAAAATGTCGTCAAGAGAAATACCCTACGTTCGATAGACTTTCCTAAGTGCACAAACGAGGCGTCTTCGACAATAAAATTAAGCCATCACGGCGCAAGGACTTGGAGACACACCTTAGCTTTCGCGGCACAAACGCAGGCAACTGCACGAGCTTCAGACCAATCTCTGTAAGAATAGCGAACAGGTATAGTCATTGCGCCTACTTCTAACGATCGCGTTTGGTCTGTGCACCGCGCTTGGCACATTCGGCGGACAGGTGCAAACGTCAGCCAAGTCTCCCTCCGGGGCCGTTCAAAAAAGAAACTACAATTCCAAGCGCGCGAAAGAGGCGTACGAGCGCGGGTTGAAGGCGGAGAAACAGAAAAATTGGCCAATGGCATTCGCGGCTTACACAGAAGCCGCGCAGCAAGATCCAGCAAAGCCGGAATATTTATTGCATAGAGAGTTCGCGCGAAGCCAATTGGTGAGTGCCTTCGTGGACCGCGCGGAGCGGGATGCGTTAACGGGCCACCTGGCCGAGGCACGCGAGACGCTGGACACGGCGCTGGTGCTTGACCCGAGCGATGAGATGGTGCGCGAAAGGCTGGCGCAACTGGCGCCGTCATCGGCCGCCGCTCTGCGGCAACTGATGATTGAGCCCGCGGGCGTGGTTCGACTGGAGCCGCTGACGGGCACGCGTAACTTCGATTATCGCGGCGATACGATGAGCGCGTACGAAGCAGTGGCGCGCGACTTTGGCGTGGATGCCTCGTTTGATGTAGAGCTGCAATCGAAGCCGATTCATTTGCGAATCAGCAATGTTGATTTTCCGACCGCCATGCGAGTGCTCGGCGACATGAGCGGAACCTTCTGGCGGCCGCTGACGAGCAGGCTTTTCTTCGTGGCCGCCGACACCCCGGAAAAACGCCGCGCGTACGATCTGTCGGTGGTAAGGACTGTCGAACTGCCTGCCTCTGAAACGGCAAACAACATGACCGAAGTGCTGCGCATCGTCCGCGATATCGCAGGAATCACGCGCGCGCAACTGAATTCATCGGCACGAACAATTACGATGCGCGCATCGCCGCAGGCAATTTCGGTGGCGACGAAATTGCTCGACCAACTCGAGGAGCCGCGCGGAGAAATGGTGTTGGAAGTGGAGATTCTCGAAGTGGACCGCAATGCCGCCAGTCAAATCGGAATTACGCCGCCGACATCCGTGTCAGCGTTCTCTTTGACACCACAGCAGATTCAAACGGCGCAATCTGGCATAGCTGGGCTCATCGGTGTGATTGAGCAACTTTTCGGGCCGACAAGCGCGCTTTCAGGATTGGGCGCAAACCAAATTGCCTCGTTGGTGGGATCGGGGCAAGTGGGCGTAGGGTCGCTGATTCCACCGCTGATTGCGTTTGGAGGGGGAAAAACGACGTTTCTCGCTACTCTGCCGGGAGCGGCGGCGGCGTTCTCAGATACGCTGAATGTCGTAAAAAGCGGTAAGCGCATCCTTCTGCGAGCAGAGGACGACAAGCCCGTGACGTTCTTCGTCGGGGACCGCGTCCCGATTACGCTGGCGCAATTCTCTTCAGGCCTCACGTCCCCGAGTTTCATCCCTGTTGTGTCGTCGAGTCTCTTTCCGCGAACGGATATCGCCACAGGAAAGAACCCGGTGGCGATTGTTGCGGCGGACTTCAATGCCGATGGCAACGTGGACCTGGCGAACGCCAACCACGATGACAACACTGTGTCCATTTTCCTTGGAAACGGCGATGGAACGTTCACCAGCAAGGGAACGCTGGCAACAGGGCTGGACCCTGTTGCGCTGGTTACGGCGGACTTCAATAACGACAACATTCCGGACCTTGCGGTAGTGAACCAGACAGACGATACGGTTTCCATTTTTCTCGGCAACGGCGATGGTACATTTATGCTCAAGGGGACTTTCGCCACAGGGAAGAATCCAGTCGCGGCCGTGACGGCGGATTTCAACGGAGACGGCCATACGGATCTCGCAGTGGTGAATCAAGGCGACAACACAGTCTCGATCCTGCTTGGGAATGGCGATGGAACGTTTCAACCGCAAACTGTGATCTCGACAGGGCAAAGTCCGTCGGCAATCGCCACCGCTGACTTCAATAACGATGGCAAGGCAGATCTCGCGATTACAAACCAGTCGGCGAACTCCGTCTCGATCTTTCTGGGGAACGGAGACGGGACTTTTGCCGGCAAAGGAACACTGACGACAGGGACTTTGCCCGTTGCAATTGTCGCAGGGCAGTTCAACGTCAATACCAACGCGAATATGGGACTAGCCGTCGTGAATCAGACGGATAACACCGTCTCGAATTTCTTGGGCAATGGCGACGGAACATTTGCGGCAAATGGCACTCAGGTGTTGGGCGGGAGCTCCACTACGGGCAATAAGCCAGTGGCGATTGCTGCCGGGGATTTCAACGTGGACGGGCGAACAGACCTCGCGATATCGGATGAGAACGCGGACCTGGTAGACGTCTTGATTGGCAATGGTGACGGCACGTTTGCTTCGCCGCTGCAGCTTCCGACCGGAACCGGGCCCATCGGCCTAGTCACCGGGGAATTCCTGGGCGCAGCTCATCCTCCCGATCTGGCCGTGACGGATTCGACGGCCAACACGATTTCCGTGATATTGGACAACGCCACTTTTAGTTCGACGAATAACGCTGCGGCGCCGGTCCCGTACCCAAGTTCCCAGTATGAGGACATCGGGCTAAAGATGAAGGCAACGCCGCACATGCACGTGGATGGTGAGGTAACGCTCGAGTTGCACTTCGAACTACGCAGTCTGACGGGGGATTCCGTAAACAGCATACCCGTGATCAGCAATCAGACAATCGATCAAACCGTCCGCGTGAAGGATGGGGAAACAACTGCCCTGGCAGGGATCATCGAATCACAAGAGATGCGCGCCATCAATGGCACTCCAGGAGTGGCGGAGCTGGGGCCATTTGGGTTGCTGGGAAGCAAACGCAGCACACAAAACGACAAAACGGAATTGTTGGTACTGGTGACGCCCAGAGTGGTGAGTTGGAATCCCAAGACCGCTAAACCAATCTACGCAGGACGTGCGCCGGTCGACGTTGGTGAATTTGTTTCTTTGCCAGGTCGGCCCGTACCGTAGAGACTTCTGGACGCTTCTTCAATTCATGTGGAAATGACCTTCCTGCTATGGCGAGGCTTCGAGGACAACGATCGGCTGATAGGTGCGCGGAACAACCGCCTGGGCAATGGCGATCAGATGCTCTTGCGAGTTGAAGACGCGGAGACGCGCGGGCTTCCAGTCGCCGGAATCCAGTTCTTCGGGTGCATTCTGCGCGGCGGTTGCGTGACCCGGCTGAATCTGCGCGATGGGAATGTTGAATTTTGCACCGTGACGCACGCGGCGCTCAAGGACGGGCAGGATGGTTACGCGCGGGAGTTCCGGCAGCAAGGCCTCGAGATGAATGACACATTCGGCTAGACGCCCGGAACGGGCGGCTTCGGCCAATTCCTCGAGCTTGATGGCCTGATCGAGAGTGAATTCCCCGACGGCAGTGCGGCTGATTTCGGAGAGGTGCGCGCCGGAACCTTCGAGTTTGCCGAGATCATGGGCCAGCGCACGAATATAGGTACCCGCGCCGCATTCAACGGCGAATTTCGCGTAGGAGCCCTCGATTTCAGTCAGGCGAAATTCGTAAACGTCGACTTCAACGGGCTTCAGCGCGACTGGCTTTTTCTTGCGGGCCAGTTCGTGCGCGGAGTGCCCATGAATTTTCTTGGCGGAAAATGCTGGCGGCATCTGTTGAATGCGTCCCAAGAATGTTGTCGCGAAACGCTCGAGGGACTCGCGAACAAGAACCGGCGCACGATCCGGGCCTTGAGGCTCTCCGTCGGAATCGTAGGTGTCAGTGGAGTAGCCGAAGCGAACGGTGCAGTTGTAGCGCTTGCGGCGGCCTATATAAAACTGCGCGAGTCGCGTGGCGCGGCCGAGAAGCAGCACAAGAACGCCGGTTGCCAACGGATCGAGCGTGCCGAGATGGCCGATCTGCCGAAAGCCTACCAGCCGGCGCACGGCTTCGACGACATCGTGGGATGTTTTCCCGGATGGCTTGTCGATGACGAGGGCTCCGTCGATGTGCGGTGGCTGAATGTTTCGTGGCATCAGA
>DATGJE010000395.1:0-4357 GCA_035295305.1 Candidatus Acidiferrales bacterium
CGCGGTTTTGGGCGCTGGAACGATGGGCGCGCGCATCGCCGCGCATTTCGCCAACGCCGGCCTGCCCTGCTATCTGCTGGATATTGTTCCCCGCGAATTGACCGCTGAGGAAACGCGCAAAGGTTTGACGCTCGAATCGCCTGCCGTGCGGAACCGCTTCGCGCTGGCGGGCATCGAGGCCGCGAAAAAGTCCAGGCCCGCCGCGTTTTTCGTTCCTGACTTTGCCCGCCTGATCACGCCGGGAAACTTCGAGGACAATCTTGCATGGTGCGCGGAGGCGGATTGGATCATCGAAGCCGTCACCGAAGACCTCGCCATCAAACGCACCCTCCTCGCGCGCGTCGACGAGCATCGCCGCCCGGGCACGATTGTCAGCTCGAATACTTCCGGGCTGCCGATTCATCTGGTCGCTGAAGGCCGCTCCGACGATTTTCAAGCGCACTGGGCGGGCACGCATTTTTTTAACCCGCCGCGCTACATGAAGCTCGTCGAGTTGATCGCTGGGCCGAAAACGAAGCCCGAAGTTCTGGCCGCGCTCGACGAATTTTGCGACCTGCGCCTCGGCAAAGGTGTGGTGGTCGCGAAAGACACGCCGAACTTCATAGCCAATCGCATCGGCACGTTTTCGATGCTGAATGCCGTGCGCCTGATGGGCGAGCTCGATATGACCGTCGAGGAAGTGGACGCCTGCACTGGCCCCGCGATTGGCCAGCCCAAGTCCGCGACGTTCCGCACCGCTGATCTTGTTGGTCTCGACGTGCTGGCGCACGTGGTGCGCAATATTTACGACAGCGTCCCCAACGACGAGTCGCGCGAAATATACAAACTGCCGCCGTTGATCGAAGAAATGATGAAGCGCGGCTGGCTGGGCGAAAAAACGGGCAGCGGTTTTTACAAGCGCGTCAAAAAAGGCGGCGGCGAAAGCGAAATCCTCACCCTCGACACGAAGACGATGGAGTATCGCCCACGCGAGAAGGCGAAATTCGCTTCCATCGAAGCGGGCAAGATGATCGACGGCACGCGCGAGCGCCTTCGCTCTTTCGTTGGTCCGATTCTCGAAGGCAAAGTCGTCGACAAAGCGGCGCGTTTCATCTGGGGCGCGCTTTCAGAGACGTGCTTGTACGCTGCCCGGCGCGTCCCGGAAATCGCCGACCGCATTGTGGAAGTGGACCGCGCGATGCGGTGGGGATTCAACTGGGAACTCGGCCCGTTCGAAATTTGGGACACCATTGGCGTGGAACCAATGGCGCTGATGCTGAAGATGGTCGGCAAAGCGATGCCGTCGAGCGTCACTTCGCTTTTGGCATCCGGCAAAAAAACGTTCTACGAATCCGCGCATGGACACACGCGTTATTTCGATCTGGCCACGAAGGAGTACAAGCCAGTCGAGGAGCCGAGCGGAATCATTATTCTGAAATCGCTGAAGGAGCAGTCGAAAGTCGTCGAGGGAAATTCCGGCGCGAGCCTGATCGATTTGGGCGACGGCGTGGTCTGCTGCGAATTCCACGCCAAGATGAACTCCATCGGCGGAGACATTGTCGCCATGCTGCATGCGGGCTTGAAGCGCCTGCACACGGACTTCGACGCGATGGTCATCGCCAATCAGGCTGTGAATTTTTCCGTGGGCGCGAACCTGATGCTGCTGCTCGTCAGCGCGCAGGAAGAGGAATGGGACGACATTCACATGGCCGTCCGCCAATTTCAAAATGTGAATATGGCGATCAAATATGCCCCGCGCCCCGTTGTCGCCGCGCCGCAGGGCATGGCTCTTGGCGGCGGATGCGAAATCAGCCTGCATGCCGCGCGGATTCACGCCAATTCTGAACTTTATATGGGACTCGTCGAAACCGGCGTGGGCCTGATTCCCGGCGGCGGCGGCACGAAGGAAATGCTGATTCGCGCGAACGAGCACGCGACGGGCGGCGAAGATCTCGATCTATTTCACGCGCTCAAGCCCGTCTTTGAAAATATCGCCATGGCCAAAGTGGGAACCAGCGCCGAAGAGTGCCGCGCGCTCGGCTACCTGCGCGCTTCGGATTTGGTGGCGATGAATCGCGACCGCCTCGTCGCCGACGCCAAAGAGACAGCCCTCGCCATGGTTCGCGCAGGGTACCATCCGCCCGCGCCCGCGCAGATTCGCGTCCTCGGCGAGGAATTCATCGCCGCCGCGAAGCTCGCCATTCACCAGATGCTGCGCGGCGAATACATCTCCGAATACGACGCGCTGGTTGCACGCAAACTCGCCAACATCCTCGGCGGCGGCCCGCTCTCCGCGCCGCAGCTCGTCTCCGAGCAGTACGTCCTCGACCTCGAACGAGAAGCCTTCGTCTCCCTCTGCGCCCAGCGCAACACCCAGCTCCGCATCGCCCACACCCTAAAAACCGGCAAACCCCTCCGCAATTAAACCTGGGGCTTCTAGGAACTCCTCGTAGGGGAACGTGATAGACTCGGCTTATGCGACGAGGTGTAATCCTCTGCGCCATTCTGCTGTTATCCGCCGGTGTGTTCCCTCAAGGAACCAAACCCGCCAACCCGCTTCCAGATCAATTCGAAATAGGGATTTATTCATTTTCGGATGTGGGAGCGACCGAGAATTATGATGTCTTAGCGGTAAAGGGGAAAGGAGATCAAGACGCTTCCGTAGAAAAGGTAAGTCTGACACCTGCTCAAGCATGCGTTTTGCCCGCAAAGCTCGAAGTCGCGTCGGGATTTAGCCAGTCGATTCCCGAATTGCTTGACGGTCTCAATCCGTGCTCGATTCCCGAAGAGGAATTGCCTCGGGAATTGAAGCCGAAGGGAAGAGTCCCAGCTCTGAGTTATTCGAGGATTGCGATGCGAGCGGAATGCGGGGGCCACGCCCGAGTCATTCGCTCGGACATACTGGACAGAGACATAAAATACGTGCCGCCATCCTGGGCCCCGAATCGAACGTGGACGGGGCAATTGCTCCTCGAGTTGGCGGCGGCAGTTCCTCGTGCGGAGAACAAGACAGTGCCGATCGTTCCGGACCGAACCGAGAACTCTGAACCAGCGATCGATTCGCCGGAACTGCACGCGCTTAAGGCAGGCAAATATGACGCATTGTTTCCCAACGCGCCGGGCAAGCCGTCAGAATTGTACCGTGCAGGCGAAAAACCGCTGCCTCGTCCAACGGTGCGGTTGGTCAGCAGCGATCCAGTAGCGCCAGAAATAGTCATTCTCCCTGTTTATCCTCGACTGGCCAGACTTACTGGGGAGCAGGGATTGGTTTCGTTTCGGTTTGATGTGGACGCGGCCGGCAAGGCAACGAACCTAACTTTTGGGAACACTGATTATTGGCTACGTCAAGCCGTCGAAAATGCCGTGAACCGCTGGAACTTTCCAGACACGGCGGCAGGCCACCAAGTTCACGCGACGATAGAATTCGAGACGAATTGCCCGAGGCAGCTTAAATAGACCTTGGGAAGCAGAGACGGTTCTAGGAAGTCTGTCTGTTTGCCTGCTTTGCTTGAGATTTTTCCAAAATGCGGTTGGCTTCGATGTATGACATGGCGGCGTCGGTCATGATTTCGATTGTAATATTCCTGATAGCGGAGGTTGTTTTGCCGAAGGGGAAATCGAAGGTCTCTAAGAAGAGAATCTCCGCTCGTGCGTTTACATCGAAGTTTACTCAAATCGTATCCAAACATCTTGCGACGCTTTCGCCCGACGAGCAGGACCGGCGCATTCGCGCAGCCCGCCGCAGAGCTACACGTTCCCGTGGCGTTTCCTCCGCAATGCGAGAAGCTGACGATATGCAGGTCTGGAAAGAAGGCCCAACCTACGTTGCTTATGCGTTGGAGCTGGACGTTTCAAGCTGCGGGCGCACCCCGAGTCAAGCCAAGTCCCGCCTGCGCGAAGCGATCGCTCTCTTCGTGGAAGAATCGGCCAAGTTAAAGACTCCTTGAGAGCGAGCCCCCGTCATTGGATTTCTCTTTATCCAGCCTCTAACCCTCAACTCTAGCCTCCAGAGCAGTTGACACCGGCGAAACCTACCGATAGCATCCAGCGTCTCTTAAGCCATGCTTCAGGACATCGGGGTGGTGTCCTCAGCAAAGCGTAAATTTCGGGGTGTGAAATGAAACAACGAAGCTGCGTTCGTTTGCTCGCGGTATCGCTCGCCATCGCCGGGCTGTGCGCGATTGCCGCGCTGAACTTTTCGCCAACGAGTCTGGCGCAAAGTTCTCTGATCACGCCGGGCGAGCCGCGCTACTTCGCCATCAAGGGCGCCCGCATTGTGCCCGTCTCCGGCGCGCCCATCGACAACGGAACAGTCGTTGTCGCCGACGGAATAATCAAAGCCGTGGGCGCGGACGCCACCATTCCGCCCGAAGCCGCG
>DATGJE010000396.1:0-10721 GCA_035295305.1 Candidatus Acidiferrales bacterium
GTGGCCGTCGAAAATGCGGCGTAGCCTCCGCCGCCAGCCGAGCCAAAATCGCCGCCGAGCGGATTGCTCTGCGCATCCACTGAAATCAGCGTGGTGCTCGCCGAGCACGGCGCGAGCGGCGGAATGCACGCATTCGCCGCGTATACTTGCTGGCCCGTGGCGCCGGGCACCAGCGTTGCGAGTGACGTGAACACAGCGCGCGTCCCGGCAATTGCCGGATTCGAGCTGTCGCCTTGGCCGGGCAATCCCGTTTGATCCACGGAGAGCATTAAATTCCCCGAAGGCGTGCAGGAAACTGTTGACGGAATACCGATGCAAATATTTGTTCCCAGGATTTGCTGGCCCGTCGCGTTCGCCGGCAGCAAATTCGCCGCGCGCGTCGCGTACACCACAAACGAGCCATTGCTGATCCCGGGCGTAACGCTGTCGGCCGCGCCGGGCTTGTTTCCCGCGTCGGCGGAGACAAGCACGGTTTGCTGCTGGCAGCCTGTCTGCAAAAACGGCTCGCTCGACAGGCACGTGTTGCGGAGATAAATCTGCTGCGCGCCGTTCGTCGCAATGCCGGCGACGATATTGTCAGCGAGTGATTGAAACGCCACGGTAAGTCCCGCGGGATCGACCGAAGGTCGCACGGAATCGTGATCGCCGGGATTGTTATTGGCGTCCGTCGAAAAAAGCTGCAAGTCCGGCTTGCAACCGCTGACGGCCCCGCCGATCGCGTTGCAACTTGCAAAGAGATAAATCTGCTGCGTGCCGGCAGGGACAGTCGTCGCGGTCAAATTCGTCGCGGATGACTGAAAAGCGATGTAAAGGCCGAACGCGCTGATGGACGGATTCGTGCTCGGCGCATTTCCTTCGGCACTGCCCGTGCCCTGGCTCACGAGAGTCATCTTCGGCGTGCAATTCGATACGGCGCCGAAAATCGTGGTGCAAGTATCGTAGAGATAAATTTGCTCAACCGCTTGTGTCGCGCCCGAAACCAGATTCGTGTCGTCGCTCTCAAACGCGACGAAACGCCCGTCGGCGGAAATGGCCGGGCGATCGCTGCCGAGCACGCCGCCTGCTCCAGGGCCGCCGGAGCCGGAGGAAATCAGAGTCACCTTCGCGGTGCAATTGCCGCCCGAACCAAGACAGTTCTGCGCGAGATAGATTTGCGACAGTCCGTTCGTCGCACCGCTGGCTAAATTCGTAGCCTTGGAATCAAACGCCACAAAAAACCCGCCGTCTGAGACCGAAGAATGCGTGCTCGCGCCATTGCCCGGCGTTCCTGCGTTCACGGATTCCTCGATAGGGAACTGGCCTGAGCCTGCAACCAGAAAACTGGCGGTCGCTGTACCGCCTTTCGCGGCCTTGGGGTTTGCAATGGTCAACGTGACGGTTCCCGCGGTTGCAATCGCAGTCTTTGGCACAAGAACCTGGACGGCGCAGGCTGTCGCAGGATTGCAGGATACGGGCCCGGTCGGCACCAGCGGGCTGGTGCCAAAATTTATTTGCACGGTCGGCGCGGCGTTTAGCACAGTCACCGTCAAAGGAAAGCTGGCCCCGCCAGCCGCCACAGCCAGCGGCGAAATGGTGAGAATCTGCGGCGAGGAAACGGTGAAATTCACGTTGGCGGAGTTTTGCGAGGCTGTCGTTACGGAAACTGGCACGGTCCCCGCGTTGACCACGTCAACGGGCGCCACGCCGACTTCGAGCGTTGTGACGCAATTCTTGCCCGTCGGACAGGGAGGATTCAGGACCTGCAAGGGCGTCAGGTTGTCGGTGCCGAAATGCACCGTGGACGATCCGTTCATGTTTGTGCCGGAGATGGAAAGAATGAATGAGCCTTCACCTGCGGGAATCGTGGATGGCGACATGGACGAAATCACCGGCGTGGTGGACGAGTTTGAGTTCGAAGCGCAACCGCCGGAAAGAATGAGGCAAACCGTCAGAAGTGTTCCCAGTAGCACGAACCTTTGCCGCATTCCTTAGCCTCCGAGTATTGTTGTGCGCGAACTACGCGCCGCGGCCCGCGATGCGCGATAGCCGTGGCAGCGGCAAAAATTCTAACCGATTCGCGATGGATTGTCCCTGCAATTGTCCCGCGATCGCCCCCGCAAGGACGCACGCCACGGAGGAATATTCGCGGGACAGCGCGCTTGCGAAGCCTTTCGGCGCACCGCGGACACCAATCCTCGCTCCGCTGCGATGCCCACGCGAGCCGCTGGGGTTGCACGCCAGCGCAGGTCGCCGACACGGGTCCGACAATGTTCGGAGAGAATGCTTTAGCAGCTTTTTGAAAACGCAGTGTTCGCTGTCATTCCGCCTGCCCGGAGCGTTTTCGGCGAAGGGACGAACAACCGCGAGGAGCCTCCCTGCGGAGGCAGGGAATCTGCATTTTCGGTGGAGTCTTGTAGGCTGCGTCTCCCTTTCAGCGGCAGAGATCGCAACCAAGGCCACTTTCTCAAGAAACTTTTAGCAGATCTTTTGAAGACTGGGAGGCGCAGACCGAAACTAGCCGCACACGACGAGCCGACGAAACGGCGAGACAGGGACAGGGTTAAACGGACACGGGCTGCTCGGCCGGTTCTTCGTTGGCGAGGAAGGCTTTCAACATGACATGCAACCGGCGTCGCTCCAGAAAACTCATGCCGATGAATTCCACTCCCATGCCGCGACCCATATGCATGCTGCGAACGATGGCGCGCGTTTGCACTTCGCCCTGCGGCGTATCAAAAAATAAGTCCAGGATTTCGCCCTCGTCCGCGGGATTCCTGGTGTCTATGTAGAGTCCGCCGAGACAAACATTGCGCGCGCGGCTGGCCCCGCGGCGTCCGCCGCCCCGCCAAGCCACCAAGAAGACTTTCCGCATCTTGGTTCGCGGGTGACGCCGTTTACGTTTTTTCTCTTCCAGCAGACTTGAAAGTGGCACGGGTGCCTTCCTTATTCAATTCAAGAATTTCGGACGCCTTGAACTTGCCTGAATGCTATGCCGCGTCCATCGGTGCAAGCATGCGCACCAAATTCGCGACGCGGTCAAGATCGTAGGGCTTCGCGACGCACACCGTTGCGCCGAGCGCGTGCGCGGTGGCGAAGTCCGAGGGCATTCCTGTGCGCGTGGTCAAAATCACCGGCATCCGCGAATATTTCGGATTCCGACGCACGATGACGCATAGATCGTAGCCGGACATTTCGCCATTGGGTACGGAGCCGGGAAACGCTTCGGCTTCGCAAATCAACGTGGCCGGCGAGCGATGACGCATGAGCGTCACGGCCATGGTCGGATCCGCGACCGCCTCAACCGTGTAGCCATCGAGTTCGAGCTGGGTGCGCAGGAGCAAGCGCACTCGCGGATCCTCATCCACCACCAGAATCAACGGGCGCTGCTTGCGCGTGCTTGGCGGTTTCTCGACTTCCGGAGGCTGCGCGAGCGAGCGGCCCTGAGCGTCGACGAGTTCGTAAGTCGGCGTGCCTTCGAGAAATGCGACGGCGATGGTGAGTCGCTTCTCGCTAGCTCGGGCGACGCGCACCACCTGACCGCGCTGCTCCTTGACGGGCTCCCAAGATGCCGGAGCGTACGGAAATACAATGGCCACTTCCTGGCCCGCGGTGTAGTTTTGGCGCGAAGACTCGAACAGGATGCCTTCGCGCGACACATCGACGGTCATCGTAAGGTCGAATTCGTTGACCTGAAACATGTCCATCTGCCGAATACGCACTGGAGCGGAAATTTTCACGCGCCGGCGATGGCGGCGATCCTTCCTGACAGCCAAGCCCGTAACCGTGGCTTTCCCGCTCTGGCCCAGGTGCTCGCGCTGCTCCGCTCTGTCGATTTTGGCCATAATTGCGGCTACCTCGGCCCTTGCCTTATCGCTGGCCGGTTCTGCTGTGGCGCTCGCACTCTCTGGTTTCGAGCGCGCAGGCTTCTGCTGCTTCCTGAAGTCGAATAATCGCGCCATTGCGTTCATTTCATTCCCTTCGATACGGGTTGAGCTTCCCGCCTACCCATGGCAGGCATGGGACGCAGGCTCAACTGCTAGAGGATAGTATTTTGCGCTTGGGCGACGCACTGGCCTGTCGGACTCATTTGGGATAGTACGGAGGTACTGCCGAAAGCGGGGCGCCGTGCCAGGCAGTACGCAAATCTCTGCGTACCATGAGTTTTTGTGGTTTTTGGGGGTGCCATTGCCCGCCGGCAGAGTAGAATATCGGCGCGATGCGACGCTCTCTGTTGATTTTGGTCGCCCCGGCGCTGGCCTTGGCGAGCAGCGCTAGGATGGCTGTGCCATCCGGGTACACGGGCGGCTATATTGTATACGCCGATGGTGTCGCCGCCACGCAACACGCTCATGTTTCAAGTCGAAACTCGCGCCGGTCAGAACCTCCAAAGGCCCCTCCCGCCACATTGCCGTTTCGCGTGCAGCCCGATGACGCTCTAACGCGCGAAGCCTTTGAAAAGTATTACAACATGGACTACAGCGGTGCGATTGCGCTGTTTCGTGAAGAGCGGAAAACGCGGCCCGACGACCCCTTTGTGGTGAATCATCTGCTCGCCGCCGTGCTGGCCAAGGAGCTGAATCGCGAAGGGCAGCTGGACGCCACGCTCTATATGGGCAATCGCTTTTTGCAGCTCAAAGTCCCGCCCGTGGACCCCAATGTGAGGACAGAAATCGGCCAACTCTCGCAGCGCGCGCTCCAACTCGCGAACCAGTCTCTGGCGAAGAATCCCAACGACGTGGATGCGCTATTTGCCCGCAGCGTCGCGCGCGGCCTGGCGACGGTTTATTCCGCGGTGATCGAAAAGAAATGGATGGGAGCCCTCAAGCAGGCGCTTGGCGCGTATCACGACGACGTGCGCATTCTCAAACTCAATCCGAACTATTCCGACGCAAAGCTCGTCGTCGGAACGTACCAATACATTGTCGGAAGCCTTTCCTGGTGGGAAAAGAGCGTGGCCTTTGTCGCGGACATTCACGGCACCAAGAAAAAGGGGTTGCAACTGCTTCGCGAGGCTGCCGATGGCGGCGGGGAAGAGAGCGTTGACGCGGGCACGATTCTGGCGCTTTTTCTGGCGCGCGAAAAACGCTACCCCGAAGCGATCAGCATCATCGGCCAGTCGTACGCGAACTTCCCGCACAATTTCATCTTCGGTTTGGCGCGCGCGGATTTGCTGAACGCCTCCGGGCAAAAAGACGAGGCCATCGCGGCGTATCGCAAACTGGTAGAACTGGGACGGGAAGGATTTTTTCCGGACGCACGCGTCGAGCGCGCCGCGTATTCGCTGGGCCGCGCGTTGCAAAATAATAAAGACTACGCCGGCGCGGCCGGTGCCTATGAGGAAGCCGTAAACTTCCCCCACGCGAACCCCGCGATTGCGGCGCCCGCCGCGCTCAATGCCGGAGAAATGTACGACCTGCTCGGCCAGCGGCAGGCCGCCGTCGAGTGCTACCACCGCGCCATAGAAATCGCGCCCAACTCAGACTCCGCGCGTACGGCCGCCCGCCAGCTCAAAGGTCCCTCCACAAGCGCGAAGACGAATTGAAGCACTCTTACGAATTCACAGCGGGAGAGAGCGGAAATCGACTTGCTTGTTCGGTTCGGCCTACATGATGCGGGGACGCGGCGAGGAGCTGGCAAGCGGATGTCCTTTGATTTTTTGTGGAGCCTGCGCGATCCGTGCATCCAATTGCAGAGCCTGCTTGCGAAGAAGCAGGTTCGCATCGGCGTTTGTCCACAATTTCAGTAGCGAGCCCAGCTCCTTGTTTGCGTTTTGGCGATCACCTTCGGCCAGATAATCCTCCGCGAGAAAATAACGCGCATCGAGATATCGCTGCTGCGGTTCCCAGGAGATCCACCCCGGATCCGCGGAGAGGAGTTTTTCGTACCACTGAATGGCCGCTGCAGTGTTGCCGGCCCGCTGATTCGCATAGGCCATGAATTCCGTCAAAACCTGGACTGCCGAAGCGCCATCGGAGGACGCCGGTGGACTAATCAGTTCCAGCGCCTTCTGCGAATTTCCCTTGGCCAACGCGATTTCCGCCTGCAAGAGGTGCAGATATTTTGTTTGCAGATCATTCTTTGCGTCCACCAATGGAGTGATGGCCGTGAGAATTTTTCCCGCCTTCGCCACGGCGCCAGCGCGTGCGTATGCCTGACCCAAGAGCGCGCCGTAAACGACTTTAGGCCCGATATACTTGAACTTCGGCATTACGGCGTCGAGCTCCGCAATCTGTTTTCCCTTGTTCCCCTCGCCGCCGGCGATTTCCGCAAGCATGTAGCGAACCCTCGCGGCACTGAACGCCTGGTGCTGGCCGTCATCGATGGACAGGGCCTCCTCGAACTGGTGTTGCGCGCGCGCGTAACGCCCGTAGTAAAGGTCAAGCAAAGCCAGCGAGCGCAAACCATTTTCGCGCGTCTCCGGCTTCGCCAGCAGTGCCGAAAAAACCTGTTCCGCTTTTTCAGGCTGTCCGGCATCTACAAGCGCGGCGCCGTATTCGCGGTTTGTATTGCCCGCCGTCAGAAGGTCTGGTTCAAGCTGAAATGCCTGTGAATAAGCTTGCAGTGCGTTCGGGAGATCATGAAGTCCGGAATAAGCCGTCGCCATTTCCAGGTAGGTGCTGGCGTCATCGGGCGCCACACGCAGAATTTCCTGGTATTGCTTGATGGCCTCCGGCGCGCGGCCGTGCATGCGCAGCAGGTGAGCATAGTTCTTGAGCATGTCCCAGTCGTCGGGATACTGTTTCAAATAAGCTTGGTAGAGATCGGCCGCCTCGTCCGCATGATTCATATCGTCCGCGAAGTTCGCGCTGATCATCATGCGCTCGCGATCTGTGACGCGATTGGAATACGTGAGCGCCTTTTCGTATTCCTGCTTTCCCAGCGGCTGTTCGTTGTAGATATAGCTGCAATAAGCGACTCCAAGCGCAGCGTGAGCCATGGCGAAGCCAGGATCCGTTGCAACAGCAGTCTTGAACAAAGGCATAGCCTGATGGAACTTCTCTTGCCGCCACAATGCCATGCCGTCCGCGTAATCGTTAAGAGCCGCCAGAGAAGTGGTGGTTACCTCAGGCAATGGCCGGTCCGCAGCGTGAATCTGATAAAGAGACTCACCTAAATCGGCGCGAATTTTTCGAGAGAGGGAATCGAGCGCATCAAGCACGGCCGCTTCTCCATTGGTACGCTCGGTGTAGGAACGCAGTGTTGTGCCATTCTGCGGATCAATCAGCTCGGCTGTCAGCGCATATTCCTGGCCGGTCCGCGTGATGCTGCACGCAATCAGTCCGCGGATGTTTTCGCGTTGGCAGATCTCGCGGCCTAAAGCGGGCGTGATCCTGTCGGTTGCGGGACGGCCCATCATCTGGAGCACTTTAGGCAGGCGCAGCCGCGAAAAGACATTTGCATTTCGCGATTGTTCCAAACTGACGGTGAACGCGGTTTGCAGTGCCTGGTCAAATCGTGGATCACCCGTTTGATTTTCGAAATCGGCCACCAGCACCGAATCCCGCGAATTGAAAGAGAGAACGGGGCGCTGGCGGAGCAGCCAGATTGTCGCAAGAGCGAATAATGCGACGCCAACTCCCGCAAGCAACAGCCAGAATCTCCGCGAGCCCATTCCGAGGAGCCGTTTCGACGGGCCGCCTTCCGGTGCACCTTCGACGGCGGATAAGGGATGACCAACTGCGTCCTTCGGGAGTGATTCCTGTTCGAGTGCGCCATTGCGACGGCCTTGGACCTTAACGTCGGCAATGAAGCGGTACCCTCGGCGGGGAAGAGTCTCAATAAATCGGGGATTTTCAGGGTCGTCGTCGAGCGCCATCCGAATCTTATTGATCGCCGTGTTCAGGCCGTCGTCGAAGTCTCCGTATGTGTGCTCTGCCCACAGGCGTTCTCTTAATTCCTGCCGCGTCACAACCTCGCCGGCGTGTTCCAACAGAATTGTCAAAAGGCGGAAAGGCTGACCGGACAATTTCACTTTTATGCCGCTTTTGTGCAATTCTCCTGCATATAGGTCGCACTGGAAGACACCGAATGAAATGACGCGCCGGGGCGGGGTGGGCTCGGTCATTTTTGTGGGCAAAGGAAAATTAGATGAGTCAGTTTAACATACTCGTCAAGATAATCTTTGTGGTGAATTAGGCGCCTCCTCAACCGTCCCACTCAACGACATTTCTGCGTTTAGAAAAAAGTTAGGTAAAAATAAGCCGCCATTCATTGACTGGCACGAACAAACCGCCGCAGAATGCGCGCGATCCAATTGAGCTTAACGCCACAAAACGAACTGTTTGGAAGCGCGCTTGCCCTTACAGAGAGTGTGGCAGCCGTCGCCTCTGAAGCGGAATTCGAGGCTCTGCTGCTCGTTGCCGCCCGCCGGGTACACCAAGAAGTTGGCTGCGGAACAGTTGGGTGGGAGCGAAACACGGTGGAATTTTTACAAACAAAAGGGAGAAGTACATGACACAACGATTGACGAAACGAGTCGGAACATTCTTGGGAGTTTTGGTTTTGGCCGTTGCGGCCGTTTCCATGACCGCAAAGGCGCAGAGCGGTCTGAGCGGTTTTTCTCTCGGGCAGAGTACGGGCGGCGTGCTTGTTCAGCCAGACTTCAATGGTATTACGGGAAGTCTGGGTGTGAATTTTGAGAACGGTTGCACGGCTGCGCTGTCAACCGGATGCACGTTTTCGAATATCACGGGCAGCGTGCTTTTTGGCGGGAATCCCGTGGGGTCTTACACACTGGATTTCAACTCCACGCCATTTCTCGCGAATTTCAACGGGACCGGCAGCTGGCTTTTCTCGGCCGGAGACACCAGTGGCTACAGTTTGGCGGGTCTCGGCGGAGGAGTGAGCGGCACGATCGACTGGCTGACTTTGAATGAATCTCTCACCGGTGTGGATAGCATGACCGGAAGCGCTACGTTTACCGGAACAGGCGTATTTGCAGGGCTTGGGAGTGGCACTGCGGCCATCACATTGAACTTGAACGCTCTCTCCTGTGCCAACCTATCCGCCGGCACGGCGTGCAGCATGACGGGCGTCGCTCTGGATCCGCCTGCCCCCGCCGGCTTCGCAACCTTCGGAGGCACCTTCGGCGGCTCAACGACTGGCACGGGCGTCACTCCAGAACCCGGCACGTTGCTGCTTCTCGGCTCAGGCTTGACGGGGATTGGCTTCCTTCGGCGCAAACTTTGGGCCTGAGGACTAATGCATAGAACAGCTCCAATCACTTCGGAAGCAGAATTTGCGCGGTGGCAACTCGCAGTTCTCGAACACGAGCGCAATCGTTTGCGGGGAGACGCGCCACGAAAGGGGCGTTGCGTGGTTCGCCAGACTCGTGACGCTTCTTTCGCGGCGGGGCCCAGCCCTCGTAAGCGAGAGCAATAACACTGTCCTCGCGCTAGGGGTTCGGGGACGTACCAACTAGCGCGAGGCCGTTGTCCCGCGTGCGGGAGTCCAACAAAAAAGCCTCGCGCATGCTTCCGAGCAGCGAAGAGGCTTTTCATTCCTAGTGCTAATTTCCGGTGAAGACTCAGTTCTTTGAAGCGGCGGCGACGGCCTTCTTTGTGGATTTGCGGCGGCGCTTTGGGCGCGTGGGGCGGCCCGCAATCTCGCCGACTACCTCTGCCGACCAAATACTGGTGACGAACTTCTTCATTCCATGATCATCGAACTCGACCGTGGTGCGGTCGTTGTCCGATTCGGTGACAGTGCCGACTCCGTACTGCGTGTGACGAACGGTTTGTCCTGCATCCAATACTTGCACGGAAACCCTCCTTAGTAAGGCGCTAGTCCCGCCGCCAGCTGCTGGCAGGCTCGTAATGAAAACACATGAAGTAGGGCAGAAAACGGCCCCATAATTAGATGCCGAAGATTCACCCCACGAATCGCCGAATTATTCGGGGAAACGATTAACTATCTAGAACTTCGAGCGTAAAACTGGGCGGAACGGGGTGCCCACTGCGATCGTTCCGCCCGTATGTGGAATCAGAGGCCGACGACGGCTTCCGCCTGCAGGCCTTTGGGCCCTTTCTTCACTTCAAATTCGACAGCCTGGCCTTCGTTGAGGGTCTTGTACCCCTCGGACTGAATCGCACTGTAGTGCACGAAGACATCCTCGCCACTCTGCCGTTGAATGAACCCGTAGCCCTTGCTGGCGTTAAACCACTTTACTGTTCCTTGTTCTCTACTCAACTTCTTACTCCTCTAAATGGAAAGCTATTTGCGCTCGTCGTCGCCTCCCGAGTCCAAAAAAAAGGCCGCAGGGGTCAATAACCCCAGCAGCCTCGTCGATGTCTCAAAAAGCAGTCACAAGAGCAACAAACGCAGCTCCAGTATAGCACAAATCCCAGCCCACGCTAGTACTTTTTTGGGGAAATATATAGATGACTCCCTTGAGCAAAAATAAGGCTGATTGGGTTACACTTCGCCGCGAGGATTCAAGCCTTTGCGATCTTGGTGGCACAGTCTATCTTCTGAGGCAAAAGCGGCAATTATTGCGGCTATTGTCGCATCTATTCTCGGCCCCTTCGTCGCCAGCTTCTTATCTTGGGGCGACCGCATGAGGATTTGGTTCTATAGGCGGACTCTTCGGCGGCTGAAAGACGCAACTAATGCCCTTAACGCAGAGGCAGATAAGAGCTTCCAAAACATCATTGGGACAAACGATAGGGAATGGCCCGTGGTGGTCTTGGCAGATAAAACGGGAATGTCAGAATGGCGGATAAGGGCTGCCCTTCGTTGGCGCG
>DATGJE010000397.1:0-3855 GCA_035295305.1 Candidatus Acidiferrales bacterium
GGGTGTTGGCCGTTCTCCGGTCTACCTTGGAGAACTGGGCTCAATCGAGCGCGGGGATGAAAGTCGAATCGCTTTTGTCTGCGTTCGCTTGCAAGCTCGACCCTTAACCTTCAAACTATCTGACATGCGCCTTTCGCTATCTGGCAAGGTTGCTCTCATCACCGGGGGCTCGCGTGGTATTGGTGCGGCCACGGTGCGAATGTTTGTGGATGCAGGCGCACGGGTATTTTTCAGCTATGAGAAGTCCAAGCAACAGGCAGAGCAACTGGTCAAAGAGCTTGGCGCGGAAAACTGTGCGGCGGCAGTGTGCAACCTTTCCGGTACAGGGACAGCTCGCGATCTGGTAGCTAGCGCGGTCGCCCGCTTCGGACGGCTTGATATTCTTGTCGCCAATCACGGAGTGTGGCCGGCCACAGACGCTCCCGTCGACCAGATGGACGATGCGCAGTGGCGGTCGACCGTGGCCGTCAACCTTGACAGCGTGTTCGCCCTTATCAAGCATTCTGTCGCCCAGATGAAGCAGCAGAAAAAATCGGGCGACGCCGCGGGACACATTGTGCTGGTGAGTTCTACCGCCGGGCAGCGCGGTGAGGCTTTTCATTGCGACTATGCGGCGACCAAGGGCGCGCTCATCAGCATGGTCAAAGGCCTTTCCAGCGAACTAGCACGCGATGGAATTTACGTGAATTGCGTTGCGCCCGGATGGGTTGATACAGATATGTCCGCAGCGGCGTTGAATGATCCCAAGAGCCGGGCCGCGATTTTTTCGACTATTCCTTTGGGACGCGTCGCCAAGCCGGAAGAAATCGCGGCGCCGATCTTGTTTCTATGTACGTCTGAGGCTGGCTTTATCACCGGGGAAGTTTTAAACGTGAACGGCGGCGCTGTGTTGGTGGGGTAGCTACGTTGTTGTGTAGAGCGGACACGGTCCGCTGCCTTTGACGTCGATTGGTAATTCGGCGGTATAGGAACAGTATCAAAAGCTGCGGACAAGCATGTCCACCCTACCCCAGATTGCGGGCAGCTACAATAGTGGTCGCAGCGTCTAATCAATTAGACCTATGAAGTATTTTCTATTAATACTTATTTTCGCCGGCCTGGCCTTTGGGCAAACGAAAACTCCCGCGCCTACCGCGCAATCTGTCCCCATTGATCAGGAAAATGCGCACAAGGCCAAAGCTCTGATCGATCAGATGATTGATGCCCTGGGCGGAAATGCTTACCTGAATGTTGAAGACGTGAGCCAGGAAGGCCGGACTTACAGCTTTCATCTGGGACAATCGGAAGGCGTTGGAGTTTTGTTTTGGCGTTTCTACAAATTTCCCGACAAGGATCGCGTCGAACTCACGAAAAAACGCGACGTGGTTTATGTTTACCGCGGCGATCAGGGTTTCGAAATCACCTACAAAGGCACGAGAGCAGACGATCCCAAGGCGGTCAGCGATTATCTGCGGCGTCGCGAATTTTCGCTTGATTGGGTGTTGCGTAAATGGCTGGGGAAGCCGGGCATCGCTTTATTTTATGAGGGCCACACGGTAGCCGCGCAGAAAGACGCCGAACAAGTCACGATTATGGACTCGAACAATCAGAGCGTGACCCTGTATATCGACAGCAATACGCATTTGCCGGTGAAGAAAAGTTATTCGTGGCGCGATCCGACCGACAAGCAGCGCAACATCGAAGACGAAGTTTATGACAATTACCGCCCGGTGCAAGGCGTGATGACTCCGCTCAGCGTTACGCGTTTTTATAACGGGGACATGTCGAATCAGCGGTTCCTGAATTCGGTGACTTACAACAAAGGGTTGAGCGATTCGATGTTTTCCGCTGACGTGACCTACGATCCTTTCAAGGGCGCACCTAAATAGTCATCCGGCCGCGGGCATTGTTTTCTCTGACACTAGGCAAATACCCCACGAAGTGTGGCTAAATTGCCACAGCCAAGTTGTATGCCGCAAGCCGTAATATCTTCATCAAACAATAGATAGAGATTCCATAGGCTGAGACACGAACAAACAATTCGTGGGGCAGTGGAGTGCGCCGGAGTCGGCTTGCACAGCGGCGCTCCTGTCCATTTGCGAATCCTGCCTGCGCCTGCGGGTACTGGCATCGTATTCCATCGGGTTGACCTCGACGGCTTCGCGGTTGAGGCTATCAGCCGCAACGTGGCCCGCGTCAGCTACGCCACCAGTTTGATGAAGAAAGGCGTGCTCATTTCCACCACCGAGCATTTGCTTTCGGCTTTCATCGGAACTGGCATTGATAATGCCATCGTCGAATTGGATAACCTTGAATTGCCTATCCTGGATGGCAGCGCTCGGCCTTTCGTGGAATTGATTCAGCAGGCGGGAATTCGAAAGCAGCGGCGTCCGCGAACCTATCTTCGCATTCGCCATGCGCTGGAACTCCACGAAGGCAACAAATTTATCGCGGTGTATCCGGCGGAAACCTATTCGGTTTCGTACACCATTGATTTTCCGCATCGGCTTATCGGCAAGGAAACATTTAGCGTGGAGCTGGCTAATGGAAATTACTTTCGCGAGATCGCGTCGGCTCGCACCTTCGGCTCGCGACAGGATGAGCAGAAGATGCGCAATATGGGATTGATCCGCGGGGCATCGCGAGAGAATTGTGTGGTGCTCACGCGAGATGGCGTGGAGAATCCTCCGCTGCGATTTGATGATGAGTTTGTGCGGCACAAGGTGCTGGACCTCATTGGTGATTTGGCGCTGCTGGGGAAACAGATTCTGGGGAACGTAGTTGCGGACCGCGCGGGCCATGCCATGCACACAGCGTTAGTCTCGCGCCTGCTCCGTGATCGCACTTTGTGGGAGGAGACTACGGTCGAGGACCAGCGCGATGCTGTCCTTCCGTCCGTCCAGGCTATGGCCGGGCAGATGGCCTGAGCGAGTCAGTCAGCGGCTTGCGGAGTCGGGTCGTTGGAATCCCATAACAATCCTTCTTCGATTAGCTTTTCGAGTTCGGCGCGGGCGTGCGCGGTTAGCTGCGCCGCATAGTCTTTCGCGGATTGCTGGCGCTCCGCGGTTAAGGGCGCGACACGGACGGCAAGCAGTGGAGCATCTTCTTCGAGCATGCGGAGTAGACGCTGGGTGCGGTCGATTTTGGCATGAAGCGGAAGCATCGAAGCTTTCCCCCTTGTAGGCGCGGGCGTCCCGCCCGTGCTTAGTCAGTAAAAACTCGACTGGCAGTGCTGCCTAAATCGTCGCGGGGGCAGCTGTCTGCCGCAAGTCTTTATCTGGATACCGGGGGGGCTGGTTGACGTCTGTAACATTCAATGGGAAAGTGTAGCGCCGTTCCCGGCTGTTGTGCGGGCCTCCCGCCCCGCAGAGCCGAGTAAAGATGCCTCCGCGACAGCCGGCAAGATGCTGGCGCTACTATGGTTAAGTCCAATGTCCAACCTCATCTATCTTTCGCTTGGTTCTAATGTTGGGGATCGTGCGGGAAATTTGGACGCGGCGATTGATCAATTGCGCGCTCTGGGCGAAGTCGCGGCAGTTTCGTCTTTCTACGAGACTGAACCCGTGGAATTCACCGCGCAGGCTTGGTTTCTGAATTGCGTGGTCGCGCTGAATACGGAGAAGACGCCCAGAGAACTTTTGCAGAGCATTCTCGAAATCGAGCAGCAGATGGGGCGGCGGCGAACGCAGAAAAAGGGACCGCGCATCATTGACATTGACATTTTGTTGTTCGGAAATTCAATCGTCGATGATTTGAGCCTGACCATTCCTCATCCCGCCATGCACGAACGGCGATTTGTGCTGGAACCGCTGGCCGAGATCGCGCCAGATGTGCGACATCCCATACTGAAGCGGACCATTCAAGAATTGCGCGATG
>DATGJE010000398.1:0-9615 GCA_035295305.1 Candidatus Acidiferrales bacterium
CCCTCCGCTATCCAGATCCCATGTCCGAATCTTCACTTGCCACATTCCGGCGAAAAGCGTCTGCGGATCGTGCCCGTCCATCGAAATGTCGGAACAGCCTGTGTCCTCATTCGCAAAAAGCACTTGCTTCCAAGTCTCTCCGCCGTCCATTGTGCGATAAATGCCCCGTTCCTTCTGTGGACGGTACGTTTGCCCCAACGCGCAGGCGAACACAATATTCGGATTGTGCGGATTGACAACCACGCGGCCGATACGCCCCGTCAGTTCGAGGCCCATGTGCTGCCATGTTCGTCCGCTGTCCGTCGATTTATAAATTCCGTCGCCCGTGGGATAATCGGGACGTATCAGGAATGGCTCGCCCGTCCCGGCCCAGACAATGTTGTGCGCCGACGGTGCAATTGCCAGCGAGCCAATTGCCGCCACATCCTGCTTGTCGAAGATCGGCTTCCAATTCACTCCGCCGTCCGTCGTCTTGAATATCCCACCTGCTGCGGCACCCACATACACCACATCTGGATTCCCGGGCTCGCCCACAATGGCGTCGGCGCGATTTCCGACGGGCCCTACAAATCGGTATTCAAGCTGCGCCAGGGGGTTCGGTGTCTCGGAAGGGGCCGCACTCTGCCCTCGCACCGCCGAAGGAAAGCTGAACGCGCCGGCAGCCAGGCACGCCGCGAGCCAAATGAAGTTCCGCAAAATTCTCAAAGCGATCATGTCAAACCTCCGCTCAAGAACCGGTGAATCTATCACGGGTTCAACCCGCGCGCATAAAAAAGCTGGCATTGCGACCTGTGTTGCTCAAGTGGGGCGGTTGTGAAAACCATTTGAGCTTCAACCGGCAGCGCGTGACGCATAGATTTTTGCCAGCAGGTAAGCTCAAAATGAACACATTGGATAATCGCAAACGCAGTGTTTCTGCTGGCGCAGCCGCGAACGCCGGACCGATTTCGCAGGCAACGCTGAAACTCGTGGCAAATAGGCGGCAATTTGTAGTGAAGTCAGTTTCTGGTTGCTGTCAATCCAGGGCGGGAAGGCCGACACGTCTCAACAGGTCTTGGAAACCAGGATTGCTCCGCAAAGCGTCCATGCTCGGGTCCAGATGAAGATAGATAAGCCAGTGAGAGTGGTCCTCCCAGGATTTCTCCAAGTATTCGATCGCCCTTTCGTTTTCTCCCAAGCCGATATGGATTCCTGCGAAGAAGTGAGGCGCGACATATTTGCGCTTTGCCAGTTCTGTCAAATCATCGAGCACCTGCAGTGCTTCCTTTGCCTTTCCGGACTCTCCGTATGTATGCGCCAGCGCCGCGCGCATCAAAGGACTACCACCTGAAAGGTTCACTCCCTTCTCGCCCGCGGCGATGGCCAATTCGTAGCGGCCGGTTTTCCGGTACAGAAGGCCAAGAATCCAGTGCGTGACGGGATAGTTCGGGTCCAACTCGACAGTTCGTAGGAGTTGTTCGATGGCTTCATCGTATCGACGGGCCATGTAGAAGGCCCATCCGATGGCGACGTTGATAATGAGAGACAGCGGATCTAGCTCCTGACTGTTTTTCATCTTGGCGATAGCTTCTAACTGGTGGCCCATGGTCATCACATACTCGGCATGCCAATGATTGGCGGTTGGATAGGCGGGATTTAATTCGAGGCTGCGTCTGAATTCTGTCTGAGCCTCTTTCCACTGCCAATCGTGAAGCCACAACGCGGCTGCCAGAGGCGTGTGGGCTTCGCCGAGTCCCGGGTCGATCTGCAGGGCGGCCATCGCGGCTGCTTTGCCTTTAGGGAACGCGTCCTTCGGCGGCAGATAACTGTTCCATCCCAAGAGCACATACGATTCAGCCAAACCAGTGTAGGCGAGAGCGTAGCTGGGGTCTTTCTCGACCGCCTGCTGAAAGTAGCCGATCGCCTTGTAGAACCCTTCTTCCGTCCATCTGTTCCAATGATGACGGCCTTGTAGGTAGAGCCTGTAAGCCTCGGCATCTTCTGTGTCGCGTCTGATTAGTCGCTTTTTTTCTGCCCGTGTTAGCTGTAACCGCAGTTTCCCCGATATCTCGTTGGAAATTTCGTCCTGAATCAGAAAGATGTCGCCGGGCTTGCGATCAAATTGCGCGCTCCATAATTGAGCGCCCGTCGCCACATCGACTAACTCGGTCCCAATGCGCAAAGAGCCACCGCTTTGCATCATTCTTCCTGTAAGCACCGCGCGCACATTGAGCTCGCGACCGATGGCTTGAGGGTCAATCTCCCTGCCCTTGTACCGAAATACTGTGCTCTGCGCCATCACGCGCAGTCTCGGCACCGTTGCCAAGATATTGATAAGGCTACCGGCGATTCCGTCACTGAGGTATTCGTTCTCAGGGTCGCGACTAACGTTCTCAAAAGGCAAAACCGCAAGCGAGCCAATAATCTTTGAGACGCGCCCTGGGCGGAGAGCCGTTGTTTGCGCTGCCGAAGCCCGAGACGTCCGCGTGCCGGTCGAGGATAAAGGATCGGTGGCTGATATGAGGACTGATTCGGCTTCTCCTTCCCGATCTCTCCGGCCCGAATCCGTATCTCGTTTCAGTCGCTGGAGGTCAGCCAGTACGTCGGCTGCGCGCTGGTAACGCTGATCTCTGTCCTTGTGGAGGGCTTTGTCAATGATGCTTTCCAGCCTCGCCGGAATATCGAGGTTGATGCTTCGCACCGAAACAGGCGGCCGGGTCAGAACGGCCTCGATAATCATGCCGCCCGTACCGCCGCCAAAGGCCTGGCGCCCTGTTGCCATTTCATACAGCAAGAGACCGAGTGAGAAGATGTCCGTGCGCTGGTCTAGATTGTCTCCGCGTACCTGCTCAGGTGACATGTAGGAGGGTGTGCCGCTTATGATTCCAACGATTGAAATGGAATCCGGCGATTGGCCGTCGAGCTCCAAGCCTGCTCGCGCGATGCCTTTGGGAATAAGCTTCGCAAGCCCAAAATCGAGAACTTTCGCCTGTCCGCGCTTTGTCACGAAGATATTCGCGGGTTTAATGTCGCGGTGAATGATTCCTTCGGCGTGCGCCGCTTCCAGGGCTTCCGCGATCTGGATCCCCAGCTTCAGTATCTCTTCGAGAGGAAGTGCCTTCCCATGGATGTGACTGCGAAGAGTTTCGCCGTCGATGAACTCCATGGCGATGAACGCCCGGCCGTCCTGCTCGCCGATGTCGTAGATCGTACAAATGCCCGGATGGTTTAGAGCGGACGCGGCCCGCGCCTCGCGTCGGAACCGCTCGAGCGCCTGCGGTTGTTGTGCCAGTTCGTCGGGGAGGAGTTTCAGTGCTAACGCACGGTCAAGCCGGCTATCGTGGGCCTTGTATACGACGCCCATCCCGCCGGCGCCGAGTTGCTCCAGGATGCGATAGTGCGAAATGGTCTGACCAATCATCGGCAGGCAAAATTTCCCGTGAGCAGCAGTTCAGACTACAGCGTTGGATCGTCGGGACCCGCCTCCTGGAACGATTTTTTTTGTTCCGTCTGTGGTGGTTTGGGCGATCCGATCAGACTCAGGACAGTCGAGCCTTCCCCGAAGCTATTCGCAGCCGCGAGCGGCTGTTGCTCAAGCGTAACGTTCTTGTTGCACAGTGTACAAACAAGCGCCGCGTAAGCGCCGCCATCCGCTTGTCTGAACATATTGCAGCGCATGACGCGTCCGCAACATACAGGAACCCACATCGGGGAAGCGTTGTCCACAGCCCTGAGCCTCCTCGCAGGAAGCGAATGCGGGCGATTATACACTGAAATCCGTTCGCTCTGATTCAGACCTGGGGAATTCCTTCGCACCATCCCCAAGTTCTCGCCGCTGCATTGAGGAAGGCGGTCGCTGCGCAGTTCGCACCTGAACACGTGGGTTGGAGTGACGGAGGAGCGGCACAGGATTTTGGTCAGCGTTTGGGCAGGAAATGCGTGGCCACGATGCTGGGTTGCTCGACAATCCTATTTTCTTGCGCGCACACAACCAGCCGAATGAACTGCGCCATGCGCCAGGCCAAAGGCGTCGTGCTGCCCCTCCCTTTGGCCAACCACGAAATGCGTACTTTTACGGCTCGATCGCCGCGGTCAAGTGATTTTGCTTTAGCGCTGCGTTGAAGGCGCGCGTGTCGCCCTCGACGAATCGTTTAAACTCCGCCAGAATTTCTGCGAGCTGCTGCTTGAACTCATCGTTCACGGCGATTTGCTGCGCCGTGGGCGCGAGATCACCGCCACCGCTTCCGCTCCCGGGCGTGCCGACCATCGGCCCCACCATCCAACTGATGCGCTCATAGAGTTGGACGGGGTTGCGAAATGCGTCTTCGCTGCGGCCGGTGTTGTGAATGTCAATCAGCTTGCCTTCGAGCGCGACGACTTTAATCTCGAAATCCTTGGCGGCTTGAATTGCGGCTGCATGTTTCTGCGCGTCCGCATTGAGCACAGTTTCGAGATCTTCGACCTGCCTCCGCGTCCATTCCAGATGATTGATCATGTCGGCAGCCTGGTTCTCCTCGGCAAGCACTTGGCGGACGAACTGCACTTGCGCGCGGATCGATTGTTCCGTCCCCGGCGAGTGCGGATCAGGCAGCACGGTAAGTTGCGCAGTCCCCTCGCTCCCGCCTGCTTTCACATGCACCGTATAATTTCCGGGCGGCACGATCGGGCCTGCAGGCGGAATTCGCGTGCCATACGCGGCGTAGTTGTGGTGCGGCTCGGCCCACAGCGCGTCAAAGGGCGTGGTCTGCATCTTTACAGGCGAGCCCGGTTCGTACCGCAGGTCCCACCACACACGATTCAGTCCTGCGTGTCCTTCCACTTTGAGAGTGCGAATGGTCTCGTTCGCGCCAGTAAAAGTGAGCTCCACTTCCTTCGCTGGAGCTTTCAGCCAGAAGTTGATGTCGGCACCGTAAGGAGGATTTTCTCCGCTTACGTGTCCGCCTACATCGGACTCGCGCGCGTCATCCGTGTGCCGGAAGCGGTACGCGGGCCGCGGTTTGAATAATTGGAAATCCTTCGACTGAGCGGCATCCCATTCACGAAGAGGAGTGATGTCGTCGAGGATCCACACGCCGCGTCCATGCGTCCCGATGACCAGATCGTTGAACGTCCGCTGGATTTGCAACCAGTACACCGGCGCAGGCGGCAAATCGTTCCGCAAACGAGTCCAGTGATCACCATCGTCCCACGTGACGTACAGCGCATTGTCCGTGCCCAGGAACAACATGCCCTTGCGCACAGGATCCTCAATAATGATGTGCGCGCTGCTGTTCATTCCCTTGGGCACGCTGGCGGTGATCAGCTTCCAGCTTGCACCGTAGTCGGTTGTCTTGTATGCGCGAGCGTCGTAAATTCCCACGTGCTGCAGATTCACGGTGATGTACGCGGTGCCCGCGTCGAAGTGGGAAGGCTCGACGTTCCACACCGTCCCCCACTCGGGGAGATCAGGAATGTTCTTTGTGACGTTTGTCCAGTGCCCGCCGCCATCCTGCGTCACGTTTACCTGACCGTCATCGCTTCCAGTCCAGATGACGCCCGCTTTCATGGGCGATTCCGCGATGGAATAAATTGTGGCGCCGTCATAGGTCACGAGGTCGTCCGACGAGATACCGCCTGAGTCTTGCTCGTGTTCCTTGTTGTTCGCCGTCAGGTCCGGGCTAATGACTTTCCACGATTGGCCTCCGTCGGTCGTCATGAACACGACTTGAGCTCCAACGTAAACGCGGTTGTGATCATGAGGCGAGATGGCGATGGGTGTCACCCAATCCCAACGATATTTCATATTCGCGGGCTTCCAGCCATAGCTGGTGACGGGCCAAGCGGATACATCGCGCGCCATGCCGTTGCGCATATTGATGCGGTCAATGCGGCCGTTGTCGCAGCCGGACCACACGATGTTCGAATCCACAGGATCGGGCACCGCGAAACCATCCTCGCATCCGCCCGCGCCGGTCCAGTAGCCCAGCGAGATTCCGTTCCCGAAGAAACCACCAGAAAGCGTCCGGCTCGGTCCGCGAAATGATGATTTGTCCTGGATGTTGCCCATCACGTTGTAGGGAATCTCATTGTCTGCGAATACGTGATAAGTCTGCGAAATCGGCAACAGGAACCGCTGATATGTCGCGCCGCGATTGTTGCTGATGCTCACTCCAGCGTCGTTCGCTACCAACACGCGGTTTGCATTCGTGGGATCGATCCAGACGTCGTGATTGTCGCCGCCCGCAGACTCAAGACCTGTTGCCGGTGGAGGACCACTCGTTGCCTCTGCGGGACCAGCGCCACCGCCTGGGCCGCGGCCCCCGGGCTGAAATACGGTGTTGCCGCCGTCGCGGGACATGCTGAAAGCGACCGAAGGAAAGTAGAGCAGATTCTCATCGTCGGGCGAAACCGCAAACCGCGTGTAGTACGAAGAGCGTTCCGTCGTGACGTGTGACCGATTGACAAGCATCCACGTGCGACCGCGGTCATCGGAGCGATACAGACCTGGCGTAGTATCTTGCAAGAGAGCATAAACGCGATTCGGGTTGCTCGCGGCAACAGCAACGGCCACTTTCCCAATCGGATGGTCCGCGGCAGGCAGTCCATGACCGCTGATTTTGCTCCAATTGTTTCCGCCGTCGCGGCTCACGTAGACGCCGCTCCCCGTTCCGCCGCTATCCAAATTCCACCGATGAATTTCCACCTGCCACATTCCAGCATAAATTGTGTTGGAGTCGCTCGAGTCCATTGCCATTTCGGAACAACCTGTGTTGTCGTTCACGTAGAGCACTTGTTGCCAGGTTTTCCCTCCGTCGCTGGTGCGAAAGATTCCGCGCTCGTGTTGCGGACGAAACGCCTGGCCGACTGCGCAAACGAAAGCGACATTCGCGTCGTGCGGATCCACGATGATGCGCGCGATATGCCCCGTCTGCTCGAGACCCATGTGCTGCCAGCTCCGGCCCGCGTCCGTCGACTTGTAAACTCCGTCGCCCATCGTGTAGTAAGGACGAATCAGCCACGGCTCTCCTGTGCCCGCCCAGATCTCATCGTGATTCGAGGGCGCCATCGCCAGCGCTCCTACCGCGGACACATCTTCATGATCGAAGATCGGCGCCCAGTTCGTGCCAGCGTCGGAGGTCTTCCAAATGCCGCCGTCCGCGGCGCCGACGTAAACCACATTGGGATTTCCCGGCTCGCCAATAATGGAGGCGACGCGATTTCCTTCCGGCCCTAGCGCGCGAAAATGCAGCGCACCAAGCTCGTTCGCGCCGCCGCCCACTTCTTCCTGCGCGCCGCGGCGTCCTTGAGCAATTGCAGGCACGCGCCACAGCAAAACAATCATCGCCGTCAGGATTACAACGAAGATTCCGCCACTCAGATTTCTCCACCACCACGCATTGCGCGCCATCTGCGCCTCCCGATTGGATAGAAATTCGCCGCTAAACTATCTCTAGTGATACGCAAAGCGCAAGTGCAATGCTTGAGATTCGGGAACCGATCACCTCTCTGACATGCTACTCAATTGGGGGCGGTGTCACGATGTCAAATCCCATCGTGCGCCACTCTAGAGTGCTATCGTCGTTGCTTCTTAGGGACCCTGTCCGCAGTCAGACCACTTTCGTTCCGAGATGCTGCGTTCTGCATCAATTGCGCAATCACTTGCATAGCCATACCTTCGCCAATTCCTTGCTGGCGTTTAGATATGCACTACCTATGTTGTTTTCTACAAATTAGTCGAACAGAAGTAACGAGTCGCCTTTGGTCCTTCAGTTGCTTCGTCGTCACCGGGGTTCCAGATTCATTTCGAACACATCTCACTGCGCCAGTTGCTCCTGCGCATTGCTCCGGAGGAAACATCATGATTGAGAAGTCGGTTCAGCCCTCGACACAACGGATCATCTTTTCCCCGGGATTACGCCGCGCGGTTATGGCGCTACTCGCCCTTGTTGCGGCGCTTTTTCTCGCATTGCCCCGTGCAAGCGCCAACAGCGTGACTATTACCTACTACACTATTTCTTCCTCCGACCCAGACGCGAACCACTTAGCGGGTGGGGTGTTCAGCAACGAAGTGCAAGCCCTGCTTGGACCCGACGGTCTGCCTGTGTTGAACACCGCCGCATTTGGCTGCACCTCGGGTTGCTACTCGCCGATCGGTGCTCCTACGAATCTTACAGCCGGTGGCGAAATCACCTACTGGAGCCCAACGCTCAACCCGTATGTCACACAAACAGGAACAGCCGTGGTCTCCTTGCCCTTCAGCGTTCCTTCTAACTTCTTTCCGCCGAACGGTACCGGCTCCTTCGATGGCGGCACTAATGGCTTCCAGGCGGCGCTGCTCTCCGGTAATTTAATCGTTCCCGCCAACACTTCGGAGTCCATCTCCTTTAACATCGGTGCCGACGACATGGCTTTCGCCTACCTGGACGGTCAGGTCGTTTGCGACCTCGGCGGTGTGCACGCCTCTACGTCCGGTACTTGCACTACCGCGACCATCGGAGCCGGATCGCACTCTCTCGATGTATTCTTCGTCGATATCAATCAAGTCCAATCCGGCCTGACGTTCGGGGTGAACACCTCGAACATCACCACCACTCCTGGTGGCGTGACGCCAGAACCCGGGACGCTGACTTTGCTTGGTTTCGGCCTTCTCGGGATCGGCTTTGCGGTTCGCAGGGCCGGTTAGACCATATCTTCAATTCGCACACACCAAAGTCCCGGGCCAGCGACCCGGGGCTTTTCTTTTGCGCGGGGCGTGTGGCCCAGACTTTCGCATTCCCGCTCGATGCCGCACTAAGGGGGGAAGATGAACTTCCCATCAAACGGCCGTGACTTTTGTGTTCACCATGTTCACAAAGTTCACTTCTGCTTCAGCCGGACTCCGCTATCCCTTTTCGTTTCAGTGAAATAATTCGGCGGTCGCAGATACTGACAAGAATCGCAGTCATTTCCGAAGCCTGGGCCCCGGTCCGGAAAGAATCACTTTCTGCGCATGGCTCGGCTCGAGAATGAACGTGCCAAAGATATTCATTGCGAACGCGGTGATTCCCGCCAATTCGAGAAAGCCGGAGACCGGCAAAACAGACCAAGCCCAATTGGCATAATCCTGATATGCAAGAAACTCACTGGAAACGCGGAGAGCACATCCGAGAATGAGCAGAAACAGTCCGGCAAACATCAGGCGACTGCTCCACAATAGGCGCATCCCGGCGAACGCGGGTAGGACGCGCTGGCCCACGCACAAAACCATGACGGCGATGAATCCAACCGTCAGGGCATGCCGAGAGGCTCCCCAAATCCCTCCTGAAGAATCCCAAAGTGCCGCGCCCACTCCCAACAAGGCTGCCACTAACAACCATCCGTAGGCCATGCGAACGAAGAGTGGAAAACTAGGGTGCACGCCACGCGTTTTTGGCTCCTGCTGCGCAGGTTCAAACATTCGCAGCGCGACGATTATCAAAATCGTGCCCACCACAAAGAACACCGTTGCTTGAGCGCCCCACCCCGCCAGCGTTAGGCCAACTCCCACAAAGTTCACCGCCAAGGCGCTCAAGAGCAGTCTTGGGCGAACCGGCTTGAGGCCGAGAAATACGGACATCCATTTCGTACTGAATCCCCAAACAAAGGGCACCAAGAAGCCCCATGTCATTAGTGTCAGAT